>DATDOR010000001.1:0-8941 GCA_035293165.1 Anaerolineales bacterium
CGCCACGCGAGTCACCGCTGCTGTTGAATTCCATCCCTGCATTGAACTCATGCGGGAGGAGATGCCGGATATTCCACAAATCCCGACGATTATCGCTTCTGGCCCGCTTACCTCTTCACGGCTCTCGCAGGCTATCGCTGATCTATCGGGAACGGAGCATTTGTATTTCTTTGATGCCATCTCACCCATTGTTACTCTGGACTCGATTAACTTTGACATTGCCTTCCGCGCCAGCCGATACGGGCGCGGGGACGAAGATGAAGGGGATTACATCAACTGCCCTTTTACTAAAGAGGAATACGAAACTTTTGTCGAGACGATGCAAACGGCGGAAAGAATCGATTTGAAAGAGTTTGAATGGGAACTCGATGTAGGCGTGAAAGCCGGGTTGCACACCTTTTTCGAGGGGTGCCTACCGGTGGAAATCCTGGCCAGGCGGGGGCGGGATGCCCTGGCATTCGGGCCGATGCGTCCGGTCGGTTTGACCGATCCCCGGACGGGAAGACGCCCGCACGCAGTGGTCCAGCTTCGTCAAGATAACCTGGCCGGGACGTTGTACAACCTGGTCGGCTTTCAAACGAACCTGAAATTCCCCGAACAGCGGCGTGTTTTCCGGCTGATTCCAGGGTTGGAAAACGCCGAGTTCGCCCGCTATGGACAGATGCACCGAAATACGTTCATCTACTCGCCCGCACTGCTCCGCACTACGCTGCAATTCCATAACCGGGATGATCTGTTTTTTGCCGGGCAAATTACGGGAGTGGAGGGGTATGCTGGCAACATCGCAACCGGCTTGCTTGCAGGGGTGAATGCTGCCCGATTGGTGCAGGGGGAAGCTTTGCTTGAATTGCCCCCGACGACGATGCTTGGCGCACTATGCCATTATGTGACTCATGCGAGCGCAGCCGATTTCCAGCCAATGAAAGCGAATTTTGGTATCCTACCGCCTTTAGAGACAACGAAAAAATTAGGAAAGCGTGACAGGTACGTCGCGTATGCGAAGCGGGCGTTGGAGGAGCTAGAAAATTGTCAATTGTGAATGGTCAATTGGCAATTGTTAAGTGTACGCCCCCAATCACCTGTTTGATCCAATATGCCAATCATTTCTAAAAAAACATTCGTTTATTTGATTCTTATCCTCGTACTGGTGATCCTTTTTGGATATATATCGGAAAGTCGGATTCCTCAATCGCCGGATGTGCGCGTATCGCCAACTTCAAGCCCATTAGCCGTTCCCACTGCCTCCCCGGTTGTTCTTGTGTTCGATGGGGAGCGGGCTTATGAGGATGTTGAGTTTCAGGTAGGGTTGGGCCCGCGCATTCCAGGAACGCCTGGACATGCTCAAGTCGTTGATTGGATCGTGGCAGAATTGGAGGCAGCGGGATGGCAAGCGTCGGTGCAAGAGGGGGAATATCAAGGATTCCCTATCCGAAACGTGGTGGCAAAGCGCCCGGGTGCGGACCCCGATCAGGAGTGGATCATTATCGGCGCCCATTTTGATACCAGATCACGCGCAGATCACGATCCGGACCCCGCCCGGTGGGGGGATCCAGTCCCTGGGGCGAATGATGGGGCCTCGGGAGTGGCCGTGCTGCTGGAACTCGCCCGGGCCTTACCGCCTGCTTTGGATAAAAATGTCTGGCTTGTGTTTTTCGATGCAGAGGATAGTGGTGGGATTGAAACTCAAGAGTATTTTATGGGAGCGTCATATTTTGTTGAGGAACAGATGGCAAAAAACTCATTGCCTGATGCAGCAGTGATTGTGGACATGATTGGGGATGCGAACCTGGACGTTTATCTGGAGTTGAATTCTGACCTGACATTGGCAAGTGAAATTTGGAAAGTTGGGGAAGGGTTGGGTTATGGCGAAAATTTGATCCAATTGCCACGCCACCGGATGTTAGATGATCATATTCCGTTTCGGAACGCAGGAGTACCTGTAGCGTTGATGATTGATTTCGACTTTCCTTACTGGCATACCATCGCGGATACCCCAGACAAAGTTTCTGCAAAAAGTCTGGAAATTGTAGGAAAAACAGTTTTGGCATGGCTCTTGCTTCCCTGAAATCAGAGTTGGCAAAAATAACAACCTGGCGTAAACTATATAGAAATGAGCATCGTTGATCTGTTGTCACAAATTCGCCCGGTTTGGATTTCCCGGGTCTCGCATCAATTGGCGCGTGGGGCGGTGTTGCGAGAGAGTTTCTTAACACAGTTGAACAAGTTTTACGATGCTGTATTGCAAGCGGTGGCGACTGGGGACCCCTCATGGTTAGATCCCATCTTGAATGAATGGGTGGAAGCGCGAACGCAGACAGAGTTATCGCTCAATGAAGCCAGCTTGTACCCCATTTTGTCGGAAATTTTGCAAATTACCCAGGATATACTTAAGGAAACCAATCCGTCCGAGCAAGGTTTAGAGATTTGGGGGGCCTTGCTGCCAATTTTTTCCCGCGCTTATGAGCAAACAGCACGGCGGGAAATCGAAATGCGGGTCGTCCATGTGCAACGTGAATTGCAACTGGCACAATATTCGTTGGAGCGTTTAGATCGGAGCAAATCGGATTTTATTTCGATTGCGGCACACGAGTTGAAAACCCCGCTGACATTGATTGAAGGGTACGCGGCGATGATCCGGGATATGTTTCCTAAGGACGAACTAGAGTCGATGGGGCCGGTGTTGGTGAAGGGGATTGACAACGGGACGAAACGGTTGCGTGAAATTATTGACGATATGATTGATGTTTCGCTGATTGACAATAATCTTTTGACGCTCACTTTCCAACCTTTATGGGTGAATCGTCTGTTAGGAACGTTGCGACAGGAGGTGAAAGGATACGTTTACCAACGGAAGCAAACCTTGATTATCCATGATTTCGAGGGCTGTGATGAAATGACTTTTGGGGATTCGGAACGCATTTATCAGGCTTTGCGGAATCTATTGACGAATGCGATCAAATATACGCCTGATGGCGGGCAAATTACGGTGGATGGGCGAAAGCTTCCAGGTTTTCTCGAGGTCATTATCCAGGATACGGGGATTGGCATTGACCCAGAAGATCATGCGCTTATTTTTGAGAAATTTGGGCGTTTGGGGAGCGTTTCACTCCATTCGAGTGGGAAAACCAAGTTCAAAGGCGGTGGGCCTGGGTTAGGGTTACCAATTACCAAGGGGTTGATTGAAGCGCATGGGGGGACGATTTGGGTTGAATCGGAGGCCTATGATGAGATCAAGTGTCCAGGGACAACGTTTCATGTTTTGCTACCTCTACGGAAAGAACCCCCAGATGATAATATTGCCAAGCTCTTCACCCCCTTAGCAGACGGAAAACAACGTTAACTCAGCCAACATGCAGCCAGCTCAGCGTTTCGCAAAACTCAAACCCTATTATTTTGCCAATCTCGGTAAACGAGTTCAGACACTCATTGACCAGGGGGTAGATGTGATCCGTTTGGATATTGGTTCTCCCGATTTGCCTCCAGCCGATTTTATTGTGGCGACTCTAACGGAGGTAGCCCGTCAGCCCAATGCGCACGGGTATACCGCTTATGGCGGGACTCCAGCTTACCGGAAAGCCGTGGCTCATTATTATGGGGAACGGTTTGGTGTGGAATTGGACTGGCGTACTCAAGTGGTTGGTTTGATTGGCTCCAAAGAGGGGCTATTTACAATCGGCCAGGTCATCTTAAACCCTGGGGATGTCTCACTGGTTACTGATCCTGGATATGCTACCTATGCCATCACCAGCGAAATTGCACAGGCGGAAGTCTATCCTCTTCCTCTCCTTGAAGAGAACAATTTTCTCCCTGACCTGGAAGCTATCCCGGCAAATATTCTCAAGCGGGCGAAGATCCTCTGGATGAACTACCCTAATAATCCTACCGGCGCCATTGCCCCATTAGAGTTTTTTGCCCGTGCAGTTGATTTTGCCCGCAAGCATGACATCCTGATTGCCCATGATGCGCCATATGTGGATGTTTGCTACGATGGGTATCGCCCTCCGAGTATTTTGCAGATCCCCGGTGCGTTCGATGTCGCCGTAGAATTTAATTCTCTCTCCAAAGTTTACAACATGGCGGGTTGGCGGTTGGGGATGGCAGTAGGGAACCCGGAAGTCGTAGGCCATATCGAATCTTATAAATCTCAAGTGGATTCATCCCATTTTCAACCGGTTTTAGCGGGGGGCATTGCGGCGATGACGGGTGATCAAAGCTGGATCATGGATCGAAACAGGATATACCAGGCACGGCGTGATTCAGTCGTCGCCGGATTGCGGGCGATGGGATTACAGCCGCTTGTCCCGAGGGCGGCGCTTTATGCCTGGACACGAGTTCCTGAAGGATATGAAGACTACGATTTTTGTGCTCGTCTTCTGGCCGAAGCTGGTGTAAGTATCACCCCTGGGGCTGTATTTGGAAAACATGGTGCGGGTTATCTGAGGATTTCATTTTGTACGCCTCAAGATCGCCTCGATGAAGCGATGGCGCGTATGGTAAACTGGATAAGAGGAAACGCGTAAAATGCCGAAAAGACGATCCGAACCCGTAGACGAGTTGATAGACGAACGAGCATTTCTCGTTGGGGTGGAGCTTCGGAATGAGTTCAGCCTGCTTACCGTTGAAGATTCGCTTTCAGAACTGGCATTGCTCGCGGATACGGCCGGACTAGAAGTTGTTGGGTATACCACACAGCGACTTGAACGGCCTCATGCCAGGACATTTATTGGGTCGGGGAAAATTGAAGAAATCCAGGCCCTGGTGTGGGAATTAGGCGCACAGATGGTGATCTTCGATGATGAACTTTCCCCTCGCCATCAACGTGAATTAGAAGATATTTTTGGAGATAAAGTCCGTGTGATTGACCGAACCGCGTTGATTCTAGACATCTTTGCCCAACATGCCCAAACGCGAGAAGGTTATTTGCAGGTTGAACTTGCCCAGTACGAATACCGTCTCCCGCGCCTTACCCGCGCCTGGACACACCTCGCCCGCCAGGCAGGAGGCAAAGGCAGCTTGAGCGGAGTAGGGGTGCGCGGCCCAGGCGAGACCCAACTCGAGGTGGATCGCCGAGATATTTCTCGTCGCATTGATCATCTCAAGCGCGAACTGGAAAAAGTACGCGCCCACCGCGGACGTCACCGGACTCAACGGAAAAAATCTCAATTGCCTGTGGTCGCGCTGGTTGGATATACCAATGCCGGAAAGTCCACTCTCCTAAACCGGATCGCCCGCGCGGATGTATACGTAGCCAATCAATTGTTTGCAACACTGGACCCGACCACACGCCGTGTTGAACTGCCCGGTGGAAATCTCGCATTATTTACAGATACAGTTGGGTTTATTCAAAAGCTGCCTACCCAGTTGGTCGCGGCGTTTCGTGCCACCCTGGAAGAAATCGCTGAGGCGGACATGTTGCTCCACGTTCTGGATATTACTCATCCAAATGTCCATGCCCAAGCGGAGGCTGTGTTACAAACGTTGGAAGAACTCCAGGCCAGCCATATCCCTGTCTTAACTGTGCTCAATAAAATTGATCAACTGCCTGATTCTGTTAGTGCACGCAAATCAGTTGAGGAAAACCCGGATGCGGTTGCTGTATCCGCATTGACAGGGGATGGAATAAATGATCTGATGGGAGCGATCAACCGAAAATTGTACGAGTCGTTAGAGCAAATCTGTGTGCGCTTATCTTACCAGGATGGAGGGCTTCAATCGCTTTTCCGTCATCAGGGGCAAATTGAACGAGTAGAACATGACCACGATGATGTAATTATCCATGGACGTATCCCAGGGCGATTGTTAGCACGTTTTCAACCCTTTATTCAGACCGAATCTCATGCGTAATAGACTAAATCGTTTTCTCGATGTCCTCTCTGAATTTCTTGCCCATCGTAAAGGCCTGGTGCCATTGGTTGGGTTAACGCTCGTAATTGTCAGCTTCATCTTTCAGTTCGTTCCTGGAAGCTGGTTGGGTGAATCAGATTTATTTTTGCATCTAGGGGTGATGGTTGCGATTATCGGCTTTTTATTGGCCTGGGCGCTTTGATTTAGCGAATTTTGTAGTCTCGTTGAATTTCTCGTTCCATATCGCGTTTGGCAATGGTTTGACGTTTGTCGTAGTTTTTCTTGCCTTTGGCAAGGGCAATTTCGATTTTCGCGCGCCCATCCTTAAGATAGACTTGTAGAGGAACAATCGTCAAAGTCTTTTGACGGACTTCATCCCACAGCCGAATAATTTCCTTTTTATGCAGAAGTAATTTACGAGGCCGTTTGGGGTCATGGTTCATGCGGCTGGCAGGATCATACGGGGCAATATGGGAGTCGACTAACCAGGCTTCCCTGCCATCCACGCGAACATAGGCTTCTTTAATACTCATCTGGCCTGCCCGAATGGACTTAATTTCACTTCCAGTTAGAACAATCCCTGCCTCCAAACGGTCCAGAAAAAAATATTCATGATGCGCCTTGCGGTTGGAGGCGACGATTTTTACGCTCATTAACGGAAAACGGCTGGCAGAAAGATAGCCATTGGCAGACTGTAGAGTACGCCAGCCATCGTGGGATCTCCTTCGGGATAGCCATTTGGTCCCGGCAAAGACCTGAATTGAAGCGCATCGACAATTACCCCGCTAGATATGCCAAAGTCAGAAAGGTCAATCGCCACTCCCCAATTGTCGAAGGGAGCATCACAACTAAGGTCTGTATTCTGAAATACGGAGGCATCATAAGTCATAAAGTCTGTGAATATTTCTCCCTCGGGACGAACGGCGAATTCGTAAGAATTGTTCCCAAAATGGCAATCAAAAAATACGATATCAGGCCCAATATTGTTTTCGGCTTTAATATCTGTAAAGTCTAGCTGAAACTGATTTGAATGATTATCTTCAGTATAATTTCCAACATTTTCTAAAAAAGTTTCGGGGGAAAAGCCTGTCAGCGCCTCATCTAAACATGCTTCGGTAGTGGGATCATTATCGCAAGCCAGTGTGAGCCCATCTCCACCTGCCCGAAATCCAGTTTGTCCCGATGATACATCCGTTGCCTCATCAGCAAAAGCATTCTCGTCAAATATCCAGGGGCCGATAGGGATCGTGTTCGTTTCTGCCTTTGTGGGTGAAGCAACTTGAAATGATAGCATTGCAAAGATCACGAACATGATGCATATCTTGGTCAAAAATCTTGTTGTCTTCATAATTTTTCCTTATCTTGCAATGGGTTTTGATACGTTTAAGGTAACTACTCAGCCGAGAAGGGAATTAGCCCGAAAAAAAGGTATGCGTGGGGGTGTACACCCCCACGCATACCTTTTTTTCGGAATTTCCTCTGCTTTAGCCTGAGCAGTTACCGTTTAAGGGCCGATTATATCATCAAAAACATGGTACAAATGAATGAGCATCTAAAAATTTTACAGATGATATAATAAAGTTGGATAACTGGATTTATCTCTTTTATTTAACATAGGAAAGAACTAATGTTTACCAACTTCAAAAAACGATATGTAAACGCTAAAGGGCAGGGATTGTTTGAGTTTGCTTTAATCCTGCCACTTTTCCTCCTTTTGGTTTGGGGTGTTATTGAAAGTGGACGCCTTTTATACATGTGGATTGCAGTGACCAATGCCAGTCGTGAAGCCGCTCGTTATGGAACCTCAGTCGGGCCAGGCGAAGTGGATGACACGGTGCCCCGCTATATTGACTGCGCCGGTATCCGCTCGACCGCTCAACGAGTTGGGGGGATTGCCGGTGTTGCCCCGAATGCCACTGGCGTTGTGATTGGGTATGATGGGGGGATCGGTGGCCCAGGGCCGACCCCCACACCTTATGGGAATTGCCCTGTCGGTGAATCACAGGTGGAACTCGGCGATCGAATTGTGGTGGAGGTATCGGTACCTTACGCGCCTCTCGTTCCTCTCGTTCCATTCGGTCCAATGAATATTGAGTCGATCACTGCGCGGACGATCATCAAAGACATCCAAATTGCCACGGCAGAATCTGGACCCACTCCGTCCCCTACACCGACGGTGACCAACACACCAACGATTACCCCTACACCATCCAATACCCCCACGCCTACCATTACCCCTACTGCAGATTGTAATTTGATTGAGCCTGGTGATTTTGTTGTGACAGGGGGAGATGATCTCAGTTTTAATGTCATAAACAATAATCCGCTAACTGTGGATTTGACGAGTACTACCTTGAACTGGACGGATTATTATGATCCGAACATGTATATTGACTATTTCAATTTTGCGGGCACACAGTTCTGGAATGGAGACAGCTTTAGCTCTCCTACGACCCAATCTTCAAATGTAGTATTTGATCCGTCATCCAGTGCGAATTGGAACCTGGACTTTGATGGGTATGGCAATATCTATGGACAGACCCACACGATTGGCCCATTTTCCATTCAATTGGCCTTTAACACTTCCTGTTTAGTGGCGGCTGAAATTCCGCTGGTCGTTGCAGAAATCACGGATCCGAATAATGGCGAAGTCATCACTAATCAGAATCAGACCAAATTTGAAGTGGATGCCTGGGATACCGGCGTCGGTACCCAAAATGGGGATGGTATTAATCGCGTCCATATCGTGATCCTTGACCCTGATGGGAATGTTGTACAAAATCGCAACGATAATTCTGCTCCTTTCTGTGCCTGGGGCGGTGCAAGCCCCTGTCCGAAGATGAGCCAGACTGATTGGGACAGTCTGGTCAATGGTACTTACACGATGATTGCCTGGGGACGGTCGAGTGTTACAGCCTCCTGGTCGGCTCCTGATCAAATCACGTTCATTTTAGACCGTACCCTACCAACACCAACCCCGACCCGTACAGCAACTCCTACTCCTACGCGTACTTCAACGCCTACGAAAACCGCGACCGTTTGCCCGGTGCCTATCTGTACGGCTACCCCCACTCCGACGAAAACGAAAACGCCTACG
>DATDOR010000002.1:0-3303 GCA_035293165.1 Anaerolineales bacterium
CCACAGCGTGGAATCATACCAAACCTTGAGCACCATTGCCACCGCGTATCAGGTCACAGTGGATAACATTCTGGCTATCAACGGGCTGCAAATTGATTGGCCACTGCAAATCGGGCAGAATTTGCTCATCTCTCCTGGCACTGTTCTGTCGCCACTCGAAAAACTGACCCCGGCCAGCGACGGCAACTACTACCACACTGTGCAAAGCGGCCAAACCCTTTCCGGGATTGCCAGGCTGTACGACCTTTCCCTGGCCAACCTGATGGCCTGGAACGGTTTAAACGCGGACTCAATCATCGTCCCCGGGCAAAAACTGCTTCTGATTGTGACGCCACCCGCGACCCGCACCTCCACCCCCAGCCCGGTCACCTCCCAGGCAGGCGGCACAGCCCTCGCCGCCACTGTCACGCCCACCCCATCCATCTCCTCTCCCACACAGACGCCAACCCCCATCGCTCTCAATCCGACTATTCCGGTCACATCCGTTCCCCAGCCCGCCCAGTTCAACCGGGAATTCCTTTTAGGCGTGGTTTTGGCCGTCGGCGGCTTGACTGTGCTGGTTATGTTAGTCTTCCGAAAAAGGCCACAGTCAAGGGATACGTAACGATGCTCTCACGTCGGGATCGAATTTCCGGCGGAATTTGGGGGATGTTGGTTGGGGATGCGGTCGGAGTTCCATACGAATTTCATTCCCCCCATGAACTTCCCCCACGGGATGCGTTGGAGATGATACCCCCTGCGAATTTTCCCCGCGCGCATGTTCGCATTCCACCAGGCACCTGGTCGGACGATGGCGCACAAGCCCTTGCACTTCTTGCGTCGTTACTAGAACGCGGATCCCTCGACCTTGAGGATTTCGGTCAACGCCTCGTCTCCTGGTATCAGGATGGCTATCTTGCTGTCAATCATGATGTTTTTGATGTGGGTATCCAGACGGGGCAGGCGATTCGCGCCTTGATGGCAGGTGTTCCTGCAAATGTGGCCGGGCCGAACGGCGAACATGCCAATGGGAATGGTTCCCTGATGCGTGTCCTGCCGTTGGCCTTGTGGCATCAGGGAAGCGATTCCGAACTGGTACGAGATGCCCATGCACAGTCACAGGTTACGCATGGACATTTGCGCGCCCAGGTTTGTTGTGCCCTTTATTGTTTGTGGGCGCGGCGTATCTTGCAGGAAATTCCAAATGCCTGGGCAAAGGCTGTCTCCAGACTCCGTGCTATTTATGATACAGCCTCACCTGAATACGCAGAGCTTGAAGCGCATATACGACCAGACGAACCGCCAAAAGGGAACGGCAGTGGTTATGTCGTGGATTGTTTACATTCGGCACGGATGGCAGTAGAGGCCAAAACCTATGAAGCGGTTGTGAAAGGGGCAATTGCGCTTGGAGATGATACAGATACGACCGCGTGCGTTGCCGGGGGCATCGCAGGGATCCGCGATGGCGTGAGGGCTATCCCTGCCCGTTGGCTGAACTTGTTGCGGGGCAAGGAAATCGTCGAGCCGCTCTTGCAGGGATTACTTCAACACCTGGGTGGGGTATAGCATCGTAAATTCAGTCTAAAAATAACCTATCAGGCTAAGGCAGTGGATTCCCCAAAAAAGTTAATGAAAAACTAATTTAGAACACTTGTTTTATTTCTGGAAGAGTACTACAATATATGTAATCAAATGGTTACACAATATGCGTAGAGACGTTTTCCAGGCAATCGCTGACCCCCATCGAAGAACCATTTTAGATTTGTTAGCCCGACAATCTCTGCCCATTAATGGGATCGCCGAACATTTCACAATTAGCCGCCCAGCGGTATCCAAACACGTCAAGATTCTAGTCGAATGTGGCCTGATCGAAATCCGAAAACAGGGCCGCGAACGCTACTGTGAAGTCCAGCCGGAAAAGCTAAATGAAGTGTCCGATTGGCTCGAGCAATACCGGCAAACCTGGGAACAGCGTTTTGACCGTCTGGATGAACTATTAAAAGAATTGCAAAGCAAGGAGAAAACCGAATGACAACCAAAAATAAAACGACCATTACCGCGGAACCTGGCAAACAGGAATTGTTCATCACACGCGAGTTCGACGCCCCGCGCGAGCTGGTTTTCAAAGCCTATACCGATCCGAAACTTTATGTCCAATGGCTCGGGCCGCGTGATCTCAAGATGACTCTTGAAACCTTCGAACCCCAAAGCGGAGGCAGATGGCGGTATATCCATACTGATTCAAACGGAAATGTGTATGGGTTTCACGGCGTATTCCACGATGTCACCACCCCGGAGCGCATGATCCAGACGTTTGAGTTTGAAGGGCTGCCCGAAAGCGGACACGTTGTTCTCGAAACCCTGAAGTTGGAAGCCTTGCCCGGCGGCAGGACAAGGACAACGATTCAATCTGTCTTCCAGTCGGTGGCGGATCGGGACGGGATGATTCGGTCCGGGATGGAAAAGGGTGTCAATGAAGGGTATCAAAAACTGGATGAACTCTTGGAAAAGCTGCAACAATAAATATATTAGGAGAAACCATCATGCAAAAGATCACTCCCTATTTATGGTTCGATGACCAGGCCGAAGAGGCGATGGAATATTACACGTCCATTTTCCCCAACTCAAAAATCGTCGAAACGATGCGTCCCAACCCCGATGGCCCTATCCTGGGCGGGACGTTTGAAATTCACGGACAGGAATTCATGTTGCTGAATGGCGGCCCACAATTTAAATTTAATGAATCAATCTCACTCTTCGTTAAATGTGAAACCCAGGAAGAAGTGGACTATCTTTGGAACAAGCTGACTACCGACGGCGGCGAAGAAAGCATGTGCGGTTGGCTCAAGGATAAGTATGGGCTGTCCTGGCAGATCATCCCCAACCTGTTGGGCCAACTCATGGGCGACCCAGACCCCGAAAAAGCCCAACGCGTCATGCAGGCCATGCTCAAGATGCGAAAGATCGAGTGTAGTGTCTTACAACAGGCTTACGACGGCGTGTGACAGTCGTCGAGAATTTTCTAAACTGAACTTTAATGAGAAATCTAATGTCGCAAGCAACCATCACATCGTCAGTGACAACAACCTCATCCGTAACCCAACGGTTAGCAATCGCAACAGCATCTGCAGTGCTCCTGTTGCTGGCCAGTCTGCACATCCTTAGCCCGGAATTTGATCCATCATGGCGGATGGTGAGCGAATACACAAATGGACAGTATAGTTGGGTATTGTCTCTCATGTTTGTCTTCTGGGCAATCAGCTCTTGGGCATTAGCCTTCACGATCTGGTCGCAAGTAAAAACAGCTGCCGGTAAAGTCGGTCT
>DATDOR010000003.1:0-18257 GCA_035293165.1 Anaerolineales bacterium
TCAGGCAATCCCAATACCGGCAAAAGCACTGTCTTCAACGCGCTGACCGGCCTCCGCCAGCATACTGGCAACTGGCCCGGAAAAACGGTCGCCCGCGCCGAAGGGGGCTTCGAATATGGTGATAAACGCTATAAACTTGTGGATTTGCCCGGGACATATTCCTTACTCTCCACCAGCCTGGACGAAGAAGTCGCCCGCAATTTCATCCTTTTCGGCCAGCCGGATGTCACCATCGTCGTCGTGGATGCCACCCAACTCGAACGCAACCTGAACCTGGCCTTGCAAGTGATGGAAATCACCGACCGCGTCGTCATTTGCCTGAACCTGATGGATCAGGCCAAACGCAACGGACTGGTGGTTGACGAACGCCGTCTCGCCCGCGATCTGGGGGTGCCCGTCGTCCCCACCGCCGCCCGCTACCGCCAGGGGCTGCCCGAACTGCTCCAGGCCGTCCACGAGATCGCTACCGGCGCGGTCGTCTGTAAACCCCACCGGATTCAAAGCGAACCCCCTGCCCTCAAACGAGCGGTCAGCAAACTCGTCACCCAACTGAATTCCGTCTTCCCCAGCCTGCCCAACGCTCGCTGGGTTGCATTACGCCTGCTGGACGGGGATGAACGAATGATCGAGGCAGTCCGGCGCGGTGAACTGGAATCGTTAGGCGGGATGGAACCCGCCAGTGCCCACTGCCACTGAGTAACTTTCTGAGGACAATTCCCATGTCTATTGCTTCTATTCCCTCGAACGGGCTTGCTCCCCAACCCACCCTATCCCCCGAAGACATCCTGACCACCGCACAATCCCTGCGCTGGGAAATCGGGCAGGATTACCACGAACGGCTGATGGAGGCGATCTACACGGACGCGTCCAACATCGCCGACCGCGCCGTCACCCACCCCGGCGAAAAACCCCGCTTCGACATGGATCGCACCATTGACCGGATCGTGACCAGCCGCCGGTGGGGGTTCCCGCTCATGATCCTGCTTCTCGCCCTCGTCTTCTGGCTCACCATCTCCGGTGCGAACGTCCCATCCCAAATGCTCGCCACCCTCCTGCTCGATACCGTTCACCCGTTTCTGAAAGGACTGGCAAACACGGCAGGTGTCCCGTGGTGGTTGAGCGGCTTTCTGCTCGACGGTGTGTACCTGGCGACCGCCTGGGTCATCAGCGTCATGCTCCCGCCCATGGCGATCTTCTTCCCGATGTTTACCCTGCTGGAAGATTTCGGCTACCTGCCACGCGTGGCCTTCAACATGGACGCACTCTTCCGCCGCGCAGGGGCGCATGGTAAACAAGCCTTGACGATGACGATGGGTTGGGGTTGTAACGCTGCCGGAGTCGTCGCCACCCGCATCATTGACAGCCCGCGCGAACGGCTGATCGCCATCATCACCAACAATTTCTCCTTGTGCAATGGCCGCTGGCCGACGCAGATTTTGATCGCCTCGTTGTTCATCGGCGCGCTGGCTCCACCGTTTCTGGGGGGCATTATCTCCTCGTTGAGTGTGGTGATTGTCGCCCTGCTCGGTGTCATGCTGATGTTTGCAATTTCCTACCTGCTTTCCCGCACGGTTCTGCGGGGGGAAGTGACCACGTTCAGCCTGGAACTGCCCCCGTACCGACCGCCGCGCATCTTACAGACGCTGTACACCTCGATCATTGACCGCACGATGATCGTGTTGTGGCGCGCCATCGTCTTCGCAGCCCCCGCCGGAGCCTTGATCTGGCTGACCGCCAACATTCACCTCGGCAGCGCGAGCATCGCTGAACACCTGATCGGCCTGCTCAATCCCTTCGGCCTGATCCTGGGCATGAATGGTGTCATCCTGGCCGCGTACATCTTCGCCATCCCTGCCAACGAGATCGTAATCCCGACGATTTTGATGCTCACCGTCCTCGTGACCGGAGCCGCTGGCGGCGCGGGCGCAGGCGTGATGTTTGACACAACCAGCACCGGGGTCTACCAGATATTACAAGCTGGTGGGTGGTCATTGCTCACGGCCATCAACCTGATGCTCTTCAGCCTGATCCACAACCCGTGCAGTACGACGATTTATACGATTTACGCTGAAACCAAGAGTGTGAAGTGGACAACGGTCGCAACCCTGCTCCCCGTCGTGATGGGATTTCTGGTCACATTTTTGGTGACGCAGGTGTGGCATTTGTTTGGGGGGTGATCGGGTACACTCTCTTCCCGAAATGTGACAACACCACCGCTCCCAATCCCACCAGTCCCACTACCGTCGGGAAAACCCAACCGATACAAAGCCAACTCAGCACATACTCCAGACTGAACGCGACAAAGGTCAATAAAAACGTTCCCAACCCGGCGGAGACGGGAGGCGCCCATTCCTTGTGGAAAGCGCGGGCGAGGCGGTTGCCGGTTTCCAGGCCGAGAGAAACCCAGCCGAAGATGGTGGCAAGGCCTAATGCCAACAAGCCCAAAAAGCTGACCGGGCTGAGAAGGATGGTGATGGCCAAAATCAGTAGAACGGGGATTGAGACAATCAGGGTGAGCAAACCTACAAGAGCAGACATCCCCGGTTGAATGACGATGGTCTGAGCGACGCGGGAAGCCGGGTTGGGGGCGAAGATGATGATCAGCACCGCAAGGGCCGAAAAGGCAAACCACAAAAACACCGACCAGAGCATATCCAATACCCTGGAAATCATCCGTCCCGCGAATGAATCCTGTAAAGGACGATTTTGTATGGCATCTTCTTCCACGGTGATCTCACCGAGGATTTGTGCGCCATCGTCTTCCTGAATGCTGGCCCCCAATAAACTCACATCCCCGCGAACGATTGCCAGCGATCCCACATGCAGATTTCCTCCCGTTGCAGAAATATTTCCATCTACTTCCCCTTCGATGATCACGCTGCCCCCAACCAGAATCACATCCCCGGTGACGCGCGCGCCCGCTTCAATCGTTGCGGTACCGCCAAAGACAAACAGGTTTCCCTGCAAAGTCTGGCCACTGGCTAACGTGTAATTCCCGCCAAATACGACTTCATCACCAGCAGGCGCGGCAGCTTGCGCCCCTGTAGGAATTGATAACCAGACCAACAGGAGCGCAAAGACAATCCATTTTCGGGTTAAGCCCAACGAGCGAAACCTTGAACCTGCGCGAGTTTGCGAAACGATTTGAGCCATAAGATACCCCCCGCGCCCGTCAGCGCAAAGAAGCCCATCCACACAGGGAAGGGGATAGCAACTGGCAGCGTACGCGCGAGGCTTAGAAGGATTTCCCCGGCCACATCCAGGAATAGGAGCCAGTCAACGACCTGGGCAATCGTTCCGAGAAGGGTTTGGGGAAAGATTTGGAAGTGTAAAAGGAGCGCGAAAGCAAACAACATGAGGGCGGCCCCGGCCCCACCCCCGCTCACTGCAAGCAGGGCAAGGGTTTGTCGCTCTCCACGTTGTTTCCGTTGGCTTTCGAGACGTTCCTGCCACCGGTTCAAAAATCCCGCGGCGGGCATGATCGGAGGAGTGGTAATCAGGAACGTCTCGACTTTGGGCCAGGTTTTTTTAAGCGCATAGCATTGATCACATTCTTGAAGGTGTTGGCGCAGAATTTTTTCATCCTGCTCTTCGAGTTCATCATCTTCGAAAATCCATGCTTCAAATGTTTTGTGTGGCATAAGGCATTCCATGGGCCGGAAAGATTTGGGTTTGGCCGTTCTGGTCGCTCCAGGCTTCTGCCAGGGCGAGCCGTGCCCGGTGGAGACGGCTTTTCACAGCACTGTTGGTCAGGTTGAGCACCTCGGCGATTTCATCGTAGGAGTAATCGTACCAGTAACGCAGGACAATTGCAGCCCGGTCTGTATCACTCAATGCACTTAGCAAGTGGCGTACCTGCTGCTGCCGTTCACCTAAGAGCATTGTCCCCTCGGGGCCTGGGCCATTATCGGCCAGGTCAAAGTAGGGCATGTCGTCAATTGAAAGGGTAAACAGGCGGCGTTTCCGAAGCTGGTCAATGCAGTAGTTGGTTGCAATGGAGAGCAGCCAGGTGGAAAACTTACGTCCGGTGTCATAGCGGTCAATCGCTTTGTAAGCACGAATGAAAGTCTCCTGCGCTGCGTCTTCGGCTTCCGTAGAGGTGCCGAGCATCCGGTAACATAGATGGTAGACAGCATTTTGGTATCGCTCAACCAGGAGGGCAAAGGCATCATCATTCCCTTGCCGGGTTTGTTGTATCCAGTCAGTCTCTTCCGGGTTAATCTCAGATTGCGTTTGTGTGGTTAACACGTTCATTCTCCTTTACGTATCTATCGTTTCGCGGTTGCGTGCTCAAGTTGATCTTAGACGTTCGCAACGATATAATTTCGAACAATTCCCCTATATTCTACGAATCTATTTGGAAGGCTTACCCCAAATAAAAAGGGGATACTCGCCCTCCCTGAGAAACAAAGATGCCAAGACTGACGAAAATTTACACAAAAACTGGAGATAACGGGACAACCGCTTTGGGCGGGGGACAACGCGTGCCAAAAGACGATTTACGTGTGCAAGCGTATGGCACGGTGGATGAACTCAACTCCTTGATTGGGGTGGCGTTAGCGAGTGGTTTGAGTGAGCGTTTAGCACAAACATTGTCCACGATTCAAAATGAATTATTCCACCTGGGATCGGACTTGTGCTTTTTGGAGGCGGATAAAGAAAAATACCAGATTCCCCAAATTGAAGAACGGCATGTCAAAAAGCTGGAAGCCTTGATTGATGAATTGAACGAAGTCGTCGGGCCGCTGAAAAACTTTATCCTGCCGGGGGGGGCGAACGGCGCAGCGAACCTTCATGTGGCGCGAACCGTGTGCCGCCGGGCCGAACGGGAAGTGACTGCCCTGTCCCGAACGGAAGGCGCGGGTGAGTACGTGTTGCCTTACTTGAACCGGTTGTCGGATGCGTTGTTTGTGATGGCGCGGTATGAGAATCACCAACGCGGTGTGCCAGAGCCTTTGTGGGATTCGCGGATGTGAGGATTCTGGTGGGGGTCAGCACACCATTCCCCGTGAGGGTGGGGTAAATTCTGGTGGGGTCCCCCTGATTGCTTTTTCAATGGGTCCAAAAGGCAAAGGTAAGGAGATAACTGGCAAATCCAACAAGAAAAACCGCGGAGAGAGAAAGGGCGTTCCAATTGGGTTTGACGCCGCTAGCGATGCGGGTGACGTACCAGATTTGCACAAAGGCAAGGGGAAGTGCGAGGAGTAATGGGATTCCCGCAAAGGAAGGAAAGCCGAAAATAGCAGCCAATCCAACGAGAACAAACGCTGTCAGGATAAAAATGTTGTGGACGGTCATCGCAGTATCCCAGCCCATACGAACGATGAGGGAGCGTTTACGGTATTTGAGGTGGCTGGCGTAATCGGGGAAGCGGAGGGCCAGGATAGCCGCTAAGAGCAAAAACGTGAGGGGAAAAGTGGCCATCGCGACAAGGCGGTGAAACTCTCCCAGCTGAAGCAGGAAGGCAAAAGCTGGGATCAGGTTGGCGATGAGAATGGAGAGGGTGAGTTCTCCAAAACCCGCGTTGGCGAGACGAACAGGCGGAATAGCATACAGGAATACACCGATAACACTGGCTATGAGGATGGACAGGGCCGAGAGGTTAAGTTGTCCGCTACGGATGAGAAGCACGGTAAGAGAGGCCGTTACAGTAAGAAAGATCGCCGCACCAAGCATGAGCGCCGAGCGATAGGGCAGCGTACGGAAGATTTGACGGCCCAAATTTTCGATGCTGCTTTGGGGGTCGTAATAACGATCTAAGAGATAGATGGCAATGAGGAGTGAAAAGACCCAGAACTGTCCCAGCCAGTAAAGCCCTATATCCACCGCCGCGCCTAAATAATGGGCAATTCCCACCCCTAAGCCATAGAGCAGGGAAACGATAAATAGGAGAAGAAGCCAAAGGGTGCGTGAAAAGAGGCGGTGAAGTTCAAAGGGCATGGAGGGATGGAGGGAAAAAGCGATGAAGCGAGGGAAGGAACGGAGAAAAGGGGGAGAGAGGAGAATTTAGGGTTACTCTTGGCCGAGTAATTTACGGATGTCGCGTTGGTGAAGTTGTGTGTGGCGGTACATGAGTTTGAGCATATCTTCGACGGGAGCGATGCCCAAAAAGGGATGGCGGCCTGTTTTTTGCAGATCAGTGTCCTTTAATTTTGCGGTGAAGGAAACCGTACGGGCGCGGCGTTCAGCAAATAGAGCGATCAGATTTTCCGGCGAATCTTCTTGCATTTCCTTTACTTTGCGTTGATTGTAGCCATCCAAATCGAAGTCTACCGGCACCCCGCCTCGCCCACTCACGACATGTGCAACCAATCGTGAGACGGAGTCTTCAGCCTGAGTGATATGGGTGAGGATTTGGTGGATGTTCCAATGCTCACCATCCGTGTAGGCTTGTTCATTCCATTTGTCAACAGGGATGGTTTTGAAAAATTCGACGGTTTTTTCGCCTTCAAATTGGAGGCGGTTAGCGAGTTCGGCGGGGTTGAATGTGGACATATTGACTCCTTGGAAATGGAGAGGGGAACTTCGATTTCCATTCTAAGTTGAGTAGTAACGATTTTTACAATGGCTTGAACTGCTCAAACGGTTGTTGGCAGTGGTTGCAATAGAAAATCATCCGGCAGGGCGTTGACCCCCAATTATTGCGAAGGGTCGTATTTTCCGAATCACAGTACGGGCACGCGACCGGATCGAACAGCAGTACCGCGAAATCTCCGCCATGGAGAGGGGGCGGGGCCAATCCAAACTGTTTTAGTCTGGCTCGCGCCTCTTCGGTGATCCAATCCGTTGTCCAGGGTGGAGAGAGAATTGTACGAACCGTTACCGGAGAAAAGCCCATTTCCTGCAAACGTGTGGCGATATTCGTCTTCATCACTTCCAACGCCGGGCAGCCAGAGAAAGTAGGCGTAATGGTCACGGTGACACCCCCATCCAGGTTTCGTTCTACCGCCCTCACAATTCCCATCTCCACAAGTGAGACGACAGGAATCTCCGGGTCAGGAATTTCTTTCAGGGCTTGCCAAATGTCATCTTCTGTAATAGTTTTCATCAGGGTAATTATACCTTGTCTAGCTTTTTTGCCGTGTCTCCCCTCGCTCCCACGCGTATAATGCCGCCGAAATTCCACCCCTTAATACCATCCCGCTCAGGAGACTAATTTGCAAGGGACTTTAGATACCACTCGCGCAACCGCCCCCACACCAACCATTCGTGATCTTATCGGCTTTTTACCCAAACTTTGGAAACAGCCTCCCCTTGCCCTCATCGAGGCCAGGGAAAAATATGGGGACATTATTCGGCTCGGTTTTCACTCCAAAACCATACTCCACCTGATTAGCCATCCAGCTTACATCAGCCAGGTGCTGCAAACAAACAACCGTAATTATTGCAAGAAGAGTCTTTATCATCATCATCTCTTCCGCCACACGCTGGGAAATGGCCTGCTGACCAGCGAGGGAGATCTTTGGCTCCGACAACGGCGCATGATCCAACCTATCTTTCATCATAGTCGCCTTGTCCCGCTCGTGCCCATAATGACCGCTGAAGTCGAAAAAATGCTCGTCCACTGGGATGGATACTACCAACGAGGTGAACCACTCGATGTGTACGAAGAAATGGTAGACCTCACTCGCCGTATTAACGGGCGCATCCTCTTTGGAGACGATGTGGTAGGGGACGTCGTCGATTCAGGTCGCCGGGTATTCTCTCAAGGCGCGCGGTTTCTGTTGCTCACCGGAAACAAGATCCCGTCCCACCACCAGCGCAATTTACGTATCGCTCAACGTCAGTTAGATGAAGCCGTCTGGGGTGTGATCAATGACCGTGTTGCAAACCCGAAGGAGGTGGATGACGTACTGAACATGCTGCTTAGTGCTCGCGATCGGAAAACGGGCGAACCCATGCCGCTTCACCAACTTCGGGATGAATTGATGACCCTGATCTTCGCCGGATATGAAACCACTGAAAAAGCCCTCGCGTGGAGCTGGTATCTACTTTCCCAGAACCCCGCGGAGGAGGGTCGCCTTTATCAGGAAGTGGCGCACACACTCGCGGGACGCGCACCTACTTTCGAGGATCTCCCTAACCTGGAGTACACACGGCGTGTGGCATATGAAGCCCTGCGTTTATACCCTCCCGCATGGATTCAGGGTCGAGAAGCCGTGGAGGATGACGAAATCGGTGGTTATCACATCCCTGCTGGTTCCTATATTGTGATGAACCAATTCGGAGTTCACCGCCACCCGGATTTCTGGAAAAATCCCAATGACTTCGACCCAGACAGATTTTTGCCTGAACGGTCCCAGGATCGTCCGCGCTTTGCCTACTCCCCGTTTGGAGGTGGGCCGCGTCAGTGTATTGGAAATGAATTGGCATTGATGGAAACGCAAATCGTTCTCTCGATAGTCGCTCAACAGTATCGCCCCCGTATGATTCCAGATTTTCCTGTAGAACTGGAACCAGAAGTAACCCTCAAACCTCGCAACGGCCTGAAAGTCATTTTGGAGAAGACCCCGCTCCTATCTCCCGTTCGACTCGATCCTGATCATGCTCTGCTCCCAAGCGCTTAAAGATCTCTGCTGCCTGAGCGAGGTGTTCTTTCCGCGCGGGATTTCCAGTTGACTTGCGGCGGCCGATTTCATAGTGAATACGCCCTTCTTCCCACGGCAAGCCTAACTTTTGTGCGTCGTCCAAACCTTTTTGCCAACTCTTAATGGCCTTCTCAGAGTTGCCCATTAACCAGTCATAGAAGCCCTGCCACAGCGCTGCGCGAGGTCTCCCGATTGGAAAAATTCGGGCATATTGATGCAGTGATTTAAGCGCGCGTTTCGCGCTATTTTTACAGTCTTCCAGGGTGAAAGCAATTGGTTTCGATCCTGGGGGTAGTGTGAAAAGATAATCTCCATACTGCCATAAGCTAAAATAGACGGCTGGGGGAGCTGCATATCCCTCAAACACTGAAAATAGCGTCGGTGTTGGCGTCTTTGCAATCAATTTTCCAGCGGCTTCCGCGGCCTCAAACGCATGTTGGTACTCGCCCTGGCGCAAACGGGCAATCGCCAGGCTTCCGTAGTTACGCGTTTCTTCCGTCAGATCGGGGTTTTCAGCCAGAAGCGTGAGGGCTTCCTCAATAAGCTCTACTGCGTCATTGGCATGATATGAATAGCCATGACGTATGATTACTTCTGCTTGTGATCCCAGTCCCCAGGCTTGCTGTTGCGGGCTGCCACTCCGTCGCCCAAGAAGATGCACTTCCTTACAAAGCTGAAGCGCCTCGCGGTAATTTCCTTGTAAGTAGTGCAAATCGGCCATCAAAATCAACGATGATCCCAGGCGACTGGAGTCTCCCAAACGATGGTACATGTCAGTACATTTTTCTAGTAATTCGCGCACACTGTCCCACTCGGCAATTCCCATTCGATAAACACTCTCCACCATGGCCGCGTATGCAATGCCAGGAAGATGCTCCAGGCTCTGCGCGACGTTCCGGCCATTGGCCAGATAAGAACGCGCGACGCCGTGCAGGGGAATCAACCCGGCAGCCACCCCCATTGCTCCATAGGCTTCCGCAAGATCAGGCGTTGGGCCAGCCGATTCGGTGCTATTGATCGTGCTCAGATTCGTATAAATCATGGCTGTTGTCTTCTGGTCAAAGAAAAAGATTTCAGCCAAATGGTGGTTTACACGAGCAGTTTCCAAGAGAATTTCTTTTTGATGCTGAACTACAACGCGTCTCCGCGGAATGATCCCTTTCATCAATTGCAGACCAACCTGTCCCAACAAACCGAGAATGAATTGCCCTTCGGATTTGGGGAGCGGGCGTCCAAGAAGATCAAGTGCCTTACGAAGATGTTTCTCACTCGTCGAAAGCTGTCCCAGGCGGAGGTATGCTTCACCAAGCTGACGTTCCCATCGTGCCAACCGTAATTTACTCAAGTCATTCAAAAGATGGGAATACTTTTTCCCTGTTGCAATACATTCGCTGAAGAAATCTACCGCTTCCTGATTTGCATATTGGCTCAGGGCTTGTATCCCTGCCTTTTCCAAATACTCGATGGCTTTTTGCGGAACATCGGCTTTGCTCCAGTGATGTGCGAGGATAGGAAGGAAAGGACTCATATCCCCCGTAAACGTTTGCTCGAACCAAAACGCAATTTCCCGGTGAAGTTCTTGCCGCCGGGCAAAAGGCAACAGGTTATACACCACTTCCTGTGTAATATTATGCTTGAAAATGTAAGCCAGGTCGGGGTCAGGTGTATCCAGGGGTGTAATGTCCAGGGATTTTAACTTTTCCAGGTATTCCAACAAGTTGGGCTTATCGTTATCAATCGGGTAAATATGCAGCAGAGTTTTGAAGGCAAAGATCCGGCCAATGACGCTGGCAACCTTCAAGGTAAATTGTTCCTGCGCGCCCAACCGGTCTACACGGCTGATGATCGCACCCTGGACAGTGTCTGGCAGATTGAGAGCAGACAGGACAACTTCCGGGGCTAGAAAACATTTGCCATCCACGAGCCGCAAGATACCTGAGTCACGTAGCCCATAGGCCAGTTCCTGGCTGAAGAAAGGGTTGCCTTGTGCTTTCTCGCGCAGCATATCTGCAACCACATCTGGTACGTTTTTTACACCCAGGCTTTGGCAAACCAAACCCAGAATTTCCTCCGGGGGAAGTGTTTCCAGGCGAATACGTATGGTGTTCGAATCTTGATAGATTTGCCGTAGTTCAACGGGGACCGGCTCAGGTACAGGACGCGTAGACACGGCGATCAGGAGGGGGGATACGTTTTGGATGACGTTTTGTAGTACAGCCCAGGAGGAAGAGTCCATCCAGTGTGCATCATCAATGACCAACAAGGTACGCTCTGTCTTTGCCTGCGACTGCAATACATGAACCATCACCTTACGGGTATTTTCAGCCCGGACCTCAGCTGTCATTTGCTGCGTCAGATCATTCTGGGGCAGGTCAAGTGGCAGCACATCATTTAGCAAAGGTGCCAGACTGCTTATTTGCGGGTCTTTGAAAATGTCAACCGGGAAGGGCGAGTGGCGGATTTGCGAGTCGGTGGTCGCTTCCATGAAAAATATTTTTCGGAAGACAGATCGCCAGGCATGGTAAGGTTTGAGTTTTTCGATAGCATCGCCATACCCAACCAGAGAATATAGTCCCAATTTATTCGCTTGTGCGATCAAATCGGCAAGCAGGCGAGATTTACCGATCCCAGCTTCACCCTCGATCAGGATGATGCCCCGCTCGTTCCCCCGTAAGAACGCCTGTAATTGTCCGGAAAGAATCGCCCGTTCGGAATAACGGCCCACCAACTCGCTATCGGGTTGGGTAAAAGTAATTTTTTTCTGCCCACGCTTGGGGCGGTATATTCGGATGGGTTCAGATTTGCCTTTAACCGAGATTTCGGGCAAACTTTCAAAACGTAAATTTTCCTGAGCGGCCTCGTAAGTGGCGTCATCACACAGAATCTCATTCGAGGAGGCCATCATCAAACGGGCCGCCAGATTGACCACGTCGCCCATCATGGTGTATTCGCGACGGAGACTGTTGCCAATCACCCCACAAAAAACCAACCCGGTCGTGACACCTATCGAGTTACGAAGTTTCATCGCATCCAAGCGAGATTTAAGCTCAAGCGCGGTTTGCACCCCCCGTACCGTATCATCTTCGTGCGAGAGCGGGGGCAGACCCTGGACAGCGATCAGGGTGACTCCTTTGTCATCTACATTAAGCTTGTTGATGCTCCCTTCATAATAGTAGACAACTTCTTGAATAGTTTTCATAATGGCCTGCCCTTCCTGAATGGGGGTAGTATCGCTCAAGTCTGGCAGGTTGACGAAGATGATAGTGACCCGGCGCAATTCAGCAAGCCAGCCAGCTTGCCCGGCAGATAAGCGGAACAGGATCGCGCCCGGGATGTGGGCACGCATTCCCGGCTCGAGTTCGGGGAATAGCTTTTGGGGCGGCAGAGGGCTGGGTGATATTTCCACGACCGGGGATTTGATTACGTAAAAATTCCTTTCGATTGGATTGCCGTGAAACCGGTCGTGAATCAGTGCCCAGGCTTCCGGGGAGATAGCCACTTTTCCCGGTTGGGCGAGTTTTTCGGCTTCACTGGCCTGAAGGATACTGCTACCCGTTAGAAAGAATTCCCAGCGGTTATACTCGCCCCCCAGGTGGACGTTGTAGACATTCCCAACTCCGATGCCAATCCGAAGGGCCAGACGTAAGTCATCGTCAATTTTGTATTCGCGCAATTCTGCTTGCGCTTTGAGGGCGCATTGAACGGCAAGGGCAGTAAGTTCGGGAAGAGGTTTTTGATGGAGCGAGGCAGGCCAGATGGCCAGGAGCGCGTCCCCCGCAAATTTGACGACGTCGCCGCCATATTCATGAACGAGCGTGATCAGTCTGCCAAAATATTCATTCAGGATATCCGCCAGACGTTCTGCCCCTGCCGGACCAATTTGCGCCAGTCTTTCTGTGAGCGGAGTAAAGCCAGAAATGTCGGCGAAGAACGTGGCAGCTTCATGGGTTTCGGAAAATGGCTCGTTAATACCGCCCGGGTTTGCGATTAGATGCTGGATAATAATCTTGGGAACGTAGCTGGCAAGCGTATTGAGGAACTTCATAAAGATAATAAGGGCGGTTATGCCGTTGACATGGGGAGAGTGAATTTGACGGTCGTTCCGGCTCCAATGACGCTTTCGATGTAAATTTCACCCCCATGCGCTTGCACCAATTGTTTGACAATAGCAAGCCCCAACCCTGCCCCACCCGTCGCGCGAGTACGGGACTCATCCACACGGTAAAATCGTTCAAAGATGTAGGACAGGTGTTCCTCAGCAATGCCAATCCCATTGTCCTGAACCTGGACTTCTACACCACCGTTTACCTGGTAGGCGCGTAAAGTAATCGAGCCGCCGGAGGGCATATAGGCGATTGCGTTCATGATCAGATTCCGTAAGACCTGACCAATGCGTTCGGGATCCACTTCAAGGTCTGGGAGGTCAGGAGCGAGGTCGGCAAGGACGGTGATATTTTTATCGCCGATTTTGCGTTGTAAGGCCGTCAGGGCCTTTGTGACAATGCCTTCAAGTTTCACTGGGACGGGGCGAAGGTGTAATTGGCCCGCTTCGGCAAGCGCCAATTCTTGCAAGTCATCCACGAGACGGTTGAGTAGCATGACTTCCTCATGCAGGGAGTCGATCACTTCCTCAGTTGGTTTTACCAGGCCATCCTGGATCGCTTCAAGGTAACCGCGCACATTGGAGAGGGGAGTACGCAATTCATGGGCTACATCGGAGACCATGTTTCGGCGGAGTTGTTCCTGCCGGGAGAGGCCATCCGCCATAGCATTAAAAGCATTTGCCAGATCGCCAATTTCATCTCTCGTTTGAATGGTGACACGTTGGTTGAGTTTGCCCTCTCCCATTTCTCGCGAGGCTTTTGTCAGGGCTTCAATGGGGCGTAAAATTCGTCTTGAAAGCATGATGGTAAGTAAAATCGCAGCAACACTGGCTGACGCAATCGCAAAGATCAAAGAACGATTGACGGAGTATAAGAAGGCTCGTTGGCTGGCTCCAATTCCAGAGGTTTCATTCAGATCAATAAACACGAAAAATGTCTGGCCTTCGATAAATAAAACCCCATTTGCGTCTTCACGATTTAAGGGCAGTGCATCCAGTCTTTGTTCAGTCCCCCAATTGGAGTTGGCGATCATGCGATCTGCGCTGTCGGTGACGATGATGCGCGTCCCGGAAACATCTGCCATCTGCGTAACGAAAAATTGCAAGTCGGTCAAAATTTCGGTGGTGTAAGGAACCGGCTCACTTTGGCACTCTAGCAGCATGTTTAAGTTTTGATCACAATCCACGCGCCGGAATTTCATGTAGCTATCGAGTTTGTAGACGATAAAGGGGATCACTAACCGTTCATAATCGAGCAGGTCTTGTTCTACATATTGTTGAAATTCACTGGCAGTGGCGCGGCTGGAGAAATAGCCTAACAAGGCCATGATCAGAATAACGACCCCACTCAATACCAGCAGCAAACGTAACCGCAAACTACGAAGCATCGCCCTCCTCAGAAAATTTGTAGCCCATTCCATAAATGGTTTTGATATGGGCTTTGTCAGGCGCGTGTTGTTCCAACTTTTTCCGCAAGTTCATCACGTGGACATCAATGGTACGCTCTAAACCTTCATAATCAGGGCCAAACGCGCGGGCGAGCAATTCCGTTCGAGAAAATATTTGTCCTGGCTGTTTCGCCATGATTTCCAGCAGTTTAAATTCTTTGGGCGTGAGATGAATAGAATGACCTTCTACGCGCACTTCCCACCGTAGAAAATCAATTACAATCTCATCAAATACCTGTTGCAAAGGGGCATCCGTCGTTTCCAGGGGACCTGTTCGGCGGAGGACAGCCCGTACACGTGCCAGAACTTCGCGCGGACTAAATGGTTTGGTGATGTAGTCATCTGCCCCGATGTCCAACCCGATCAATTTATCTTCTTCCGTTGTCCGGGCAGTGAGCATGATAATCGGAACGTTCGACTGCGTGCGAATTTGGCGGCAGACATCTAACCCATCTACCTTGGGCAACATCAGGTCCAGGACAACCAAATCAGGATTCACTTTCCGGGCTACCGAAAGAGCAGCGTGGCCTTCATGGGCAGTGAAAACCTGGTAGCCATCGTTTTCCAGGTATAGCCGGACGAGTTCAACCGTTTTTCGGTCATCGTCCACAATTAAGATTTTGTGTCTGCCACGATCTTCACTCATAACTCACCAAATTTCATTTTTGTAAGTTTAACGTGACTGCTCAGGCTGAAGCTAGGGAATTCCCGAAAAAAAGGTGTGCGTGGGGGTGTACCCCCCACGCACACCTTTTTTTCGGCTACTTCTTACTCTTGCTGAGTAGTTACAGTTTAACATATTTTTTGGCCTTCAAGGGGAAGGGCACTTGAGGCTCTTTGGGATTTGCCGTGGTTGCCTCCCCGCCGATTCCCAAAGAACCGATAAATAAATAGTATATGGAGTGCCATGTGATTCAACATTCAAGGAACATATCATGAAAATTACACGCGTTTTCGCACTTTCCCTCAGCATTGGGATTGGGGTCCTCATCACCTTCCTCTGGATCGCAGGTGCGTCACCGTTTCCAGTCTCCGCGCAAAACCCTATTCATCCAGAACCGAAGAAGATAGTAGTTCATCCTTTACCAAACAGTAACCTTCTCCCTACAGAGGTCATCACCACTTTTTCGATCCTCGTAGACGACTTCATCCCACAGCCCTATCAGGGCGAGCCGATTTATTACTACAACCGCCTGGATGGGGATCGGGGCACAATGGGGGCCGGGACTGTGAACGCCGAGTGGGGGCAGGGGCAGGTCACCCTCACCCTGGTCACGGGAAATTGGGGTGGGGTCTGGACGAGCCTCAACCATCCCATTCGGGAGGAAATCCCGGTCAACTTTCAGGCGGCTTTGCCATCACAGATTCTGCCTGCCTATCAAAGCCAGATCACCGGGCTGACCATTCAAGTGGCTGGCGGAACCGCTGGACGCAATTTCAAAATCGAACTCAAAGACGAAAGAACCAACAGCACCCTATGGAGTGATGTGGTGACATTGACGGGCGGGGCGCAAACCTTCCGCTATCCTCTCCCCCCCCTGGGCGACGTGACTAACCTCAACTGGCTGTTGGACAACGCCGCCCCAGGAGATTTTGTCGCCGTCGAAAACGTAGCCCTCACAGGAACCACGCAAATCACGGACACGGCCCTGGCTGCATTTGTATGGAGCTACGGCATGTTGTTGAACAATTGGAACCCGGTAACAGGGCTGGTGCGGGATAAAGCGAAGGATGCCAGCGGCGAGTTCGACGCCATACAAGCCACGGGAAGCCTGGCAGCCGCGACCGCTCAGGCAGAACAGTTGGGCATCATCACCTATGCCGATGCAGTCACGATTGTGACTTCCATCAGCAACACACTCTTAACCGAGATTCCCCGTTACCCGGCTGGTGATAACAATCAAGGCTTATGGCCGCACTGGGTAGAACTTACGCCTTCCGGCACATTCGCCATTGTCGAAAAGACAGAGTGGTCTTCCGTGGATACGGCGATTGCTGCCCTCGGACTCTTGGAAGCGCAAACCGCGTTAGGACTGGGCACTTCGGGTACGGAGCAAATGCTTGAGAATATTGGATGGAATGATCTTCTGATGCCTGCCGGCCTTTCTCATGGGTACAACTATTCCGGTACATTGATTACGTTTACATGGGACACCTTTGGCGGGGAAAGCTGGCTGCTAGGGCTGGTTTACGCCGCGGCAACCGGGAAGGTCGCCCCCATCGAATACTGTACACCCCCCACCGCGAACGGGTCCGGTTTCATTGATGAACTGGCCTGGTTGTTTGCCCCGCCTCCCCCTACCGATTGCTGGGGAACGGGCTGGGAACAATACCGCCAGGAAGCCGCCGACGCGCAAATCGCATACTATCCGACCTATTATCCTGCCCATTGTTATGGCACTGAGGGATGGTTTGGGTTGTCTGCCGGAGAAGTGCCTGTGCCCTCTGTGGTTACGACCACTGCCATCTACCAGCCTTTTGGGGTTGGCGGGCGTTTCGCACTGCCCCTGGATGGTTACTTGCTGCCAGATTTGTACACCCCGGTCATCGTCCCGCATTATTCGGCCATGGTCGCCTCGATCCGCCCCACGGAAACGCTCACGATGTGGGCGTGGCTGATCAATCAAGGCCCTTTTTCGCCGCTAAACAATGTGGAAAGCCTGATGTCGCCGACAGAGACCGGTTGCAATGCGGCTTCCATCCATTGGAACCCATTGAAAGGCTCCTGGAATCTGGCGCTGCAAACGCTGGGCTGGGGGCGTTATCTGGCCGAACGGGATGGCCTGGTTCCGGTTCTCTGGCAAACCATTTCCACGAACGCTTTTCTCAACGAGGGCTACAATCTGATCGCATCCACACCCTTATCGGCGGTAAACATCAACGGCCCAGATGAGTTATTTGTAAATACTGCCCAATTTACAGCCACAATTGAACCTGCCAGTGCTACCCTGCCTGTCACTATAACCTGGGATAATGGGACGGTGGGAGACGAAGCCTTGTACACTTGGGTTGCGCCCGGTGTCTATCCCATCGTCGTCACCGCCACCAATCGCTGCGGCAATATTCTCACGGCTACCCATGAAGTTACTGTTCGTCAAGTGTTCGGTGTTGCCTTCCAACCTGATTATTCGGTTACCGTCAAACCTGGCTATACGACTACACTGACCTTTACTCACATCCTGACGAACACTGGGAATTTCACCGACACGTTCAATCTAACCCATGTTAGCGGCAATAACCAGAATTGGGAGATTACCTACCCAAAGAGCATAACACTCCAGGGTGGGCAGATGGCAGTGGTGGTGGTTACCCTTACTGTTCCGGCAGATGCCGATGTTGGTTCCACAAATGTCATTACTACAACGGCCACCTCACAAGCAGATAATAGCATCCTGGATGCTGCTGTCCTTCAAGTTTATATATCCCCATACATGATCTACTTTCCTGTAGTTAAGGGTTCTCTGGGAATCGGCGGGGAGGCAACCACGGCAAATCCCAAAGAGCCTAGTTAAGCGTTAGGTACTCAGAATCAATATAGCGTATAATGGATTTCGAAATATTTTCCTCAAACGATGTGCCGCTTCTGGTTCGAAAGTTGCATAAAAACCAGGCGAACTTTTGCATATTGAGATTATCCATCCCAACTTAATATTAGAGATTTTGGAGCCTTATTGATGAATACACAGGCATTTTTTCCAGCCCTGGAAGGTTGGGAGGAGACAAAACCAACCCTGCATGCCTACAGTAAAGTAGTGGGCGCAGTACCACGCGCACATGCGATTCCACATCCCAAATGGTGGCACATCAGCCTGAAAGTGCAGCCGGATGGGTTGGTAACGGAGAATATGGCGATTCCAGAGGGCGGGATATTTTCTTTAAAAATAAATTTCCAAACCCATGCGATTGATTTGGTCACCAGTCAAGGAAACAACCGATCCTGGAGCATGGCCGACGGACTGACAGCAAACGAACTTGCGGAGAAAATATTAAGCAAGGTGGCCGAATTGGACTTGCAAGGCGAATATGCCCGGAATAAGTTTGAAAATGATGAACCACGCACCTATAATCCTGTCCACGCGGAAACCTATTTTTCTACGCTGGTAAATGTTGCCACGGTTT
>DATDOR010000004.1:0-3840 GCA_035293165.1 Anaerolineales bacterium
GGCCTCGAACTGCTCGGGCTCCAGCTCGCTGATGTCCTTGTCCATCGGGTCGCCGGGGTCGATCTTGCTCTTGATGCCGTCGATCGCCGCCATCGTCATCGCCGCGAACGCCAGGTAGGGATTTGAAGACGGATCCGGGAAGCGCAGCTCGGCGCGCATCGCTTTGTGGCGGCCTTCGGTGTAACGCGGGATGCGGATCAACGCCGAGCGGTTGATCTGCGCCCAGCCGATATATACCGGCGCTTCGTATCCCGGAACCAGACGCTTGTACGAGTTGACCGTCGGCGCAACGACGGCGGAAAACGCCCGCGCGTGTTTCAACTGCCCGGCGATGAACCCGTAGGCCGTCTTGGAGAGTTTGTTCTCATCGCCGGGATCAAAGAACTGGTTATTTCCATCTGTGTCAAACAAAGATTGGTGGCAGTGCATGCCGGAACCGTTTATGCCGAAAATGGGTTTGGGCATGAAGGAAGCAACCAGACCATGTTTAGCAGCAATCGCTTTGACGGTGTATTTCAGGGTGAGGATATTGTCGGCGGCACGGAGGGCATCGGCAAAGCGGAAGTCAATTTCGTGCTGGCCAAGGGCGACTTCATGGTGTCCCATTTCCACTTCCAGCCCCATACCGTTGAGGGCATCCATCAGTTCAGTGCGCACGCGGACAGCCTCATCGCTGGAGGAGAAGTCGAAATAGCCACCCACGTCGTGTGGGACAGGGTGTGGGCTGCTACCCTCGCCGTTGCCTTTGAACAAGAAGAACTCCGGTTCCGGGCCGATGTTATACACCCAGCCGCGTTCGGCGATTTTCACGAGGATGCGTTTGAGCGTGCCGCGCGGGTCCCCGGCAAACGGTTCGCCGTTGGGGCGGTAAATATCGCAGAACACCCGCGCCCGGCGTAATTCCTGTCGTGTCCAGGGAAGGACGGCATAAGTGGCTGGGTCGAGGATCAGGCGCATGTCGCTTTCCTGAATCCGGGCAAATCCTTCAACGGATGAGCCGTCGAACCACACGCCATCCTCCAATGCACTTTCAAGGCGGGATACCGGAATATCCACGCTTTTGACCGCGCCAGTCACGTCGGTGAACTGCAGGGAGATGAATTTGACATCATCTGCCTTTACACGTTCGAGTAATGTTTTCCTATCCATAACTGAAAATCTCCTTTGGGTTTTGGGGTGCACGTGCACCTGAAATTAAAAAACGAACAGGACACGCCTGGGCATGTCCTGTTAAATTACAACAAACGCGACAGCCCTTCCAAAAAACACCGGACATCATGTGAATACGCATCATGTCCAGGCCACTGAAACCACTTTGTCCTACCCGTCACCGGGAAGTTTTCAGCAATTTCTTTTTTTGGAAGGGAGAAAGGAGTTGATGGCGCAACTCCGGAGGCATCCGCTGATCGAATTCGATTTTCTGTAAGGTGGGCGTGTGATGTACCCATCGTCGCCCACCGACATTAGCACTCCCTTCGCAGGGAGGAACCTCCACCTCGTTGTCTTGGGAAGACACCAAGACTCAGCCGCTATTTCTCCATATGTACACTGATGGTACATCATTCATATGTAAAGTACAATGCCGGGCATTCTAGCAGAGGGGATTATTTCCGTCAACAAGCAGTTTACCTTCGGTATAATTTCTAGTATTCCAGGCTTTAGGAGACCCACTCATGAACGAACATCTCAACCGCATTGGTGTCCTGACAGGGGGCGGAGATTGCCCCGGACTGAATGCTGTCATCCGCGCGGTCGTCAAGACGGCTATCAACGAATATGGCTGGGAAGTGCTGGGGATAGAAGACGGTTTCGAGGGGCTGATCCAACCCGGCAAGGTCAGGCCACTTTTCTTTGCGAATGTCCGCGTGACAGTGTTGGGTCACCTCCAGCGCGGCGGTTCCCCGACCGCGTTTGACCGGCTGTTGGGGACGCGGTTTGGCGCGGCGGCGGCACATTTGATTGCGGAGGGGAATCTCAACCACATGGTGTCACTGGAAAACGATACGATTGTCTCTGTACCGCTTGAAGAAGTGGTAGGCAAACAAAAGTTCGTCCCATTGGATAGCGATCTAATCCGCACCGCGTTGGATTTGGATTTATGTTTGGGGAATACGCGGGAATTTATCCATGATCACAGCGCTGGTTCGTAGTCGCGCACGTCAGTGCGTGCCGAACAACTATGCGAAAAAACGGCACTGGCGTGCCTTACTACAAACAAACAAAACCTATGTCCACCTACCCCCTCCTCCAAATTGACGCCTTCACCACCCAACCCTTGCAGGGTAACCCGTGCGCGGTCGTGTTCGACGCCGATCCGCTCGACTCCAGCACCATGCAGGCCATCGCCCGCGAAATGAACCTGTCCGAAACTGCGTTCGTTCTCCATTCAGACCGGGCGGACTTCCGCGCGCGGTACTTCACCCCCGCCGAAGAAATCCCCCTCGCCGGACATCCGACGGTCGCGACCGTATACGTGCTGGTCGAAACCGGCTATCTGAAACTGGTTGCTGATCACCAAACCATCACCCTCGAACTGAAAGCGGGCGTCATTCCCGTCGAAATCGTCTCGAAAAACGGTCAGGTCCAGCGCATCGTCATGTCGCAGAAAAAACCCGAATTCCTGCAAACCTTCGATCCTAAAACTGTGATGCCCGTTTTCGGCCTGCGCCCTGAAGATGCCCTGCCCGGTGTCCCCATCCAAACGGTCAGCACCGGCACCCCGCAGTTGATGATCGCCGTTCGGGATCAAGACGTCCTCCGGCGGATTAAGCTCGACATTCCCGCGTACACTGAACTTCGCCGAAAGGGGGGGTTTTTCAGCCCGCATCTGTTTTGTCTGGGCGGCGTCACCTCGCGTGGGGACACGTTCGCCCGGCACTTCGGCGTCCCCCCGGACACTCCCGAAGACCCGTTCACCGGCTCGGCGACGGGCGGGATGGGCGCGTATTTGTGGCGCTACGGGTTGATTGAACACCCGACGTTCATCGCGGAGCAGGGCCATTGGATGCACCGGCCTGGGGAAGCCACAGTCGAAGTCATTGGCCCGCGCGGGGACATCGAAACGGTCAAAGTGGGCGGCCCGGCAGTGACAGTGATGCGCGGGGAACTGAGCATTTGATTTTCACCACAAAGGGGCACAAAGTAAACTTTAAAATCTTCGTGTTCCTTTGTGTCCATAGTGGTGAAGAATTCGAGTATTGAAGATGTCTATCCTGAAAAAATTCTTCCTTGCTGTTCGTTTTATTGGCTTTTGGGCCGTTGTCCGAACGATTTTGTACGCCCTATACCGGGATTGGATGAACCGGGGATACAAACCCAGGACCGAACCCATTCTCGACCCTGGAACCGTACAGGGATTCGACGCCACCCCACGCGGGGGAATGTTCCGTTTTCAAAACGGGATCGTCCTCGAAGTCCACTTCCTTGAAGTGCACTTCCTCGCCCCGGACATCATCCGCATGACCTGGACACCTGGAAAGCTCCCCGTCTCTTATGCCCTCTCGGACGCGGCCCTCGAAGACACCCTTTCTTTGCAAGACCCTTCAGGTTATCTGGCTATACACAGCCACAACGACACATGGATGTTTATCACGCCCGCACTCACGCTCACCATCCACAAAATTGGAATGCTCGAATACACCTCCCCATCTGGCCAGTTACTCCGCCGGGAATATGCGCCTGTCCTGAATGGGGAATCCTGGTCGCAATCGGCTGAACAACAACCTTCCGAACACATTTACGGGTTAGGTGAACGCGCCGCTTCGCTCAACCTACGCGGCGGGGCTTACCGCTTTTGGAACACCGATCCTGCCGGAAGTCATGGGCCGGGAACCGACCCGG
>DATDOR010000005.1:0-6816 GCA_035293165.1 Anaerolineales bacterium
AATGGTCGTCCTCGTAGACAGCTTCTTCATCCCGTCCCCCGTACTGCCCTAAAAAGAATAGCCCGCCCGGTTTCAGCACCCGCCGTACAGATTCCAACACCCGGCCAAATTCCATGTGGGGGACATGCAAGAGACAGTTCATAGCAAACGCCGTGTCGAAGGTCGCGTCGGGGAAATCCAGGTGAAGAAAATCCATCACATGTGCTGCCAGCCCTTTCGCACGGCAGCTTTCCACCATCGCCGGAGACAAATCAATACAAACCACCTCCAGGCCATTTTCGTGGAAAAATAACCCATGCACGCCCGTCCCTGCGCCGATTTCGAGCAGGGTATGTTTCTCCTCTGCTTGTAATAAGGCGAGGAAAGCCCGCCGTTCGGCATCTTTCCATTTTGCCGTCCCTTTCCCCTGGCGTTCCTCCACCTTCATATCATACGCCTTCCGCAAACTGGTCTTGATCTCATCGTACATTGAAACCTCCACTCATTCGCCCACATTATCTTTCAAAACCCCTGCCAGCATCGCTGCTGCAATGGTCAACCCAGCTGACAACCAAAACACCGCCGGAATTCCCCACAAATCCGCAAGATAACCACTCCACCACGTCCCCAGTGCGCCCATTGCAAACATAAACCCTAAGATGGTTCCCGAAGCGGTCGCCATCCCGCCCGGTAAAATCCGTTGAGCAAACACCACCACAATGCTGTGAGACGCCCCCGAAAAAGCACCCGCCAGTGGAATCAATAAATAGAGCCACCCGATCCCATGCACCGATGGCAGAACCGCCAGGGGCAACGCACACAAAAACAATGTGCTGCCCGCCACCCGCCGCCCGCCAAACCGGTCGGCCAGATTCCCGCCCATCACATTCCCAATCGCCGACCCGCCCATGAACAACGCTGTAATCAATCCATATACTGCCGGCGCGTACCCCAAATCGCTCAAATACTTTGGGACGAATGTGTTCATATTCTGCTGCACCATGGCCCGCAGGGCAGCCAGCAGGGCAAAAGCCACCAACACCGCCAACCCAATTTGCAACGTAAATTTCTTCACCGGTTGGGCCTTCTCCCGATTTGGAGCCACAAACCCATTAAACTTCAATTGTCTGGCAGCGTTCCATGCAACGGGTAACACGGGCGCTGTGAGCAATAACCACCCGCGCGGGCCGGTCATCCCAAGAATCAACCCACCCAGCAGGGGGCCAAGAAATAACCCCGCCTGGCCGAGCAGAAAAAAGTACGACGACGAACTGGTCTCCCTCCCGGCGAAACGATCCCGCCCGACCAGGGTGGCTTGCATCGTCCCCGCGGGGTGAAACGCCCCCGAACCCAAACTACCCGCGATCAGGAACGCCAACACCCCCAAACCGGGGGTAATCGCCGCCAGCGAAAAGCTTACCCCTATCCACAGCACTCCGCCCGCTACCACCCAGCGCGGGCCGATCCGGTCGGTCAAATACCCGAAAAATGGTTGTGTCAATGCTCCTGTCACATGATACGCTGTACTCATCGCGCCGAGGGCAGTGTTCGTCAGCCCAAGCGGACCGCTCAAATAAGCGAGCAGCACACCAACAGACCCATTGAGAATATCCACGCCAAAATGACCGAAGGCCACTGCAAAGAAAAGCGAATCGAGAAGAATGTTCATGGTTATTGGTACAGCCTTCGTTCCTGAATCAGTTCATGTACCCCTGGATGCAAATAATACCGCACCGGTGCGCCGGACACGACCCGCTGCCGGATTTCTGCCGAAGAGATGCCCAAAATCATGCTGACCACGTATTGCACTTTCTCCGCCAAACCGGGCAACCGTGCCTCCAACGCCGCCATATCAATCTCCTCATCTGACCGCCGTGTAACCCCTATCGCATCGCAGGCCTGGATAAATTCCAGGGGGCGGTGCCAGGTGTGCAAATTGACGAGCGAGTCGCTGCCCATCAGGTAAAGAACCTCTGCACCAGGGCGGGCTTGTCGGAGCAAGTTTACGGTATCCACGGCGTAATGGGGCGGGGGCCGATCCATGTCTATGGTCGAAAGCTCGAATTCCGGCGCGTCTTTAATACATGCCTGCACCATTTCCAGGCGCGCCTCCAATGGGGTTATTTTCTGATCAGGTTTGTGCGGGGGATCGGGGGTGAGGACCCAAAGAAGGCGATCCAACCGGCATTGGTAGTGGGCTTCTGCTGCGAGAATCAAATGCCCCAGATGGGGAGGATCAAACGTGCCGCCGAAAATTCCGATTCTCATTGCTGATCGCTGGTGGATGATTGATGAATGGGATTGTTCAATCAGCAATCCTCAATCAATCGTACCACTCCAGTTCAAAATCCCCAATATGCACGGTATCTCCTTGCTGGACACCGGCCTCGCGCAGGGCAGCGTCAATGCCGAGCGTTTCAAGAATCCGCTGGAAGCGGCGGACAGACTGGCTGTATTCCCAATACGTCATCTTGGCTGCGCGCTCAATGGCCTCGCCATGAACACGGAATTCACCTTCTCCCTCCTTTTCAATCGTGAATTCGCGCGGGTCGCCTTCGTAGCGGTACACCGGAAGACCTTCAACAGTTTCAGAGATAGGGGTTTCAGCGAGGAGTTCGGCGGCTTGGTAGAGGAGGGTGCGGACATTGGTTCCAGCAGCGGCAGAAATGGAGAGCGATTTGTGCCCCCGTTTTTTGAGCTGTTGTTCGAGGTCAGACCACCGTTCTTGCACATCGGGGAGGTCCATCTTGTTCAACACGACGATTTGGGGCTTTTCGCCCAGCGCGGGGTCAAAGAGGGAAAGTTCGGAGTTGATTTGAGCAAAGTCAGCGATGGGGTCTTCGGACAGGCCGTCGAGGAGGTGAATTAGGACACGAGTGCGTTGGATGTGACGGAGAAAATCGTGGCCCAGCCCCACGCCCGCGTGCGCGCCTTCAATCAGGCCGGGGATGTCCGCCAGTACGAGGGTGGTTTCGTCGTCCAGGGCGGCGACCCCCAGGTTGGGAGTCAGGGTCGTGAAGGGGTAAGCGGCAATCTTGGGTTTGGCGTTTGTCACCGCCGCGAGGAAGGTGGATTTGCCCGCGTTGGGGACGCCGACGATGCCAATATCGGCGATGAGTTTGAGTTCCAGGCGCAGGTCTTTTTCCTCACCCGGAAAGCCCTTTTCACCGATGGTGGGCGCCTGGTTCCGGGAAGATTTGAAGTGGGGGTTCCCTCGCCCGCCGCGCCCCCCTTCGCAAACGACGAGACGTTGCCCCGGTTCGGTCAGGTCGCCGAGGACTTCATCGGTCTGGTCGTCGAAAATCACAGTTCCGGGTGGAACCTGGATGATCAGATCGTCGGCAGATTTGCCAGTTTTTTTGGACGTGCCGCCGTTGCCCCCAACCTTGGCGCGGAATTTACGCTGGTGTTGGAAGTAGAAGAGCGTGTTCAGATTGGGGTTGACTTCGAGAACGACATCCCCCCCTTTGCCACCGTCACCTCCGTCCGGGCCGCCGCGGGGGACGTATTTCTCCCGCCGGAAGTGAACCATCCCGTCGCCGCCTTTGCCGGAGGCGACCTGAATTTGAGCTTGATCGATGAAGTTTGTCATTTTAGAGTTTATTTATCCCACGTGAATGCAATCGCGGCCTGCCCGCTTACTTTGGTACATCAAATGGTCAGCGCGGCGGACGAAGGTTTCGGGTGTATCCTTCGGGAGAAGGATGGTAGCCCCGATAGAAATCGTGGTGGCTAAACTTTTTTCATCTTGAGCGGAAACATGATTCAGAAGGTTATCGCGACAGGAGCGACCAACAACCTCTTTTGCATTGTAGCCCGTAATACGTTCGGCTCCCTTATTCCAGTACTGGATAACACGATCACGGTCCACAAAGTAGACGCCGTCGGACAAATTATCAATCAATTCTTTGTAGAAGTCGTTACCGTTAAGCATGGGAACTCCGAAGCTTTGCGCTGTCCTTTCCGCGTGAAAAAGTCAAGTGTAATATTATACAGTCAATCCCGGTTCAATCACAAATAAGGCTCTTTGGAATTTGCCGCGGTTAATGCCGACCTCCCCGCCGATTCCTAAAGAACCACAAATAATTGAGTGGCATCGCTCAATTCGATGCCAAATTGTTCGATTAGGGTCTCGACGGATAGTTTTTGAACTGCTTCTGACAGAGGGGAGTCTATTTTCTTTCGATCTTGAAAGCCATGTCCGCTTTGAAATCAGGTAGCGGGATGAGGCAGGTTTGGTCACCAGGGCACTCAATTTCAATGGGATCAAGAATCGTACCCTGCCAGGTGTTGTAGGGGGTAAGGGTGTAGGGTCCGGCGGAGAGGCCCTGGATTTCCACATGCACTCCACTACGGAGGGTTTCATGGGCGCGGACTTCTTGAATCGACTTGTCTTCCATCGAAAAATCCTGCACCCAGATCACCCCCCCATCGTTCCCCGCGATGCCCCAACCACGAACCTGGGGATCGCTAAGAGTGAGTTGCAAGGGGGTGGGATTCCATTGCACAAGGGGCAAATCCACGACGAATTGGGCAAACCGGCTGATATCGGCGTACATTTCAGGGGTCATGGAACTCCAGAAGCCGCCGCCATTCCATTCCGCAGGGGTCATGGCCGCTCCACTGGCGAGCGCGGCCCACGTCGCGTTGTGGAAGAGTTCAGGGTAAAGGGTGTTTCCACCCACGCCGTATTCGCCGACCCAGTTGGGTTTTTCGTAGCGTTCGAACATCATCGCCGTCCAACGGGCGGTCACTTCCGCGCCGCCAACGGCATCGTCATAGCCGTAGAGATGGACTTGAGGAACATCCATGACAGCATGGCCTTCGGGCCAGTCCACATCGCCGGACATACTGGCAGTGGTGGGATGGTGGTAGGGGTCGTTTTCGATAAAATAGGCGTTGACTTTTTCGTGCCAGGGGTTGAGTTGGGCGTAGGCGTTGGTGCCGTTGATTTCTGAGACAGTCATCCACATCGCAATTGCAGGGCTGTATCCCCAGCGGGTGATGGTGTAACGGTAGAGGTTTTCCTGCCAGGCCCAGGCTTCGGGGTCGGTGAAGAAGGCGGGAAGGTCCACCAGTTTGTTGAAACCGTTTTTGCTCCAGTTGCCGGTGTCCCATTCGTGCGTGTCGTCGCGCAGGTTGGGGTGATCCCAGATGGTGAAGACGATGAAAACACCTTCTTTTTCAGCATCCCGGACGACGGTGTCAATCAGGCCGACATTACCCGCATTGTATTGGTTGTAACTGCCGTTGACGGGGGAGTTGGTGTAGAAAGGCCACCAGAGGACGTAGTTTTCGTCCGCCGCTTTCATGTTGTCGAAGAGACGCACCCCTTCCTCGGCATCAAAACCATCGGTCAGGATGTTGAGGGCTTCCCCATGTCCCACCCCGTAGAAGGGAGTGCCATCATGGTAAGCAAGATAGCGAGGGCTGTACGCGGGGTTGACCCGGTTGCCGGGAAGCAGCCACCCGTGTAAGTCGGATGGGGTGACGGCGAAACGGCCTTCCGCGGGGACGCCGGAGCCGTTCGCGTCGGTGGCGGTGAGGGCGTAATGCCATTCCCCTTCCATCCAGGGGGTGAAGCGCAGTCGCCAGGAGTCCTTCGCATCCCAAAAACCGGGGACGGTCATCGTGCTCTCGTCTGGGGCGGTGAAGGTGCCGTCCAGGGTGATCTCGCGAGCGTCGTAAGGGTTGGTGTATTCCGCGTCCAGGGCGATGGTGAATTCCAGTGATCCGTAGCAGGGCAATTCGGGGCGATCCAGTTCGGCGGAGATGATCTTTGGGGCGTTGGGGGAGGGAGTGTCAGGTTTTGAGGTGTCAGGCTCGCCCTGAGCCATGTCGAAGGGTGCCGGGGGAGAAGGCGTTATCGTGCTCTGGTTACAGGCGATGAAGAAGAAGGGAAGAAGGAGCAGGGTGAGTTTTTTGGGCATTTTGTTTTCCTGTAACGCGGAGAGGGGTGAGGGGTCACGGGTTAATACATGCCGGGAGAATTATACAAGGAAATGGGGAACATCTCTCCCAAAATGAAAAGCCCCCGGAGGGGCTTGTAGGATGGTTTACTGAATTGAGGGGAAATGTTCCATTCCCAAGATCATCTAATTCTCGATGGGTACACCAGCTGCCGCGATTTGGGATAACACATAGGAAATAATGTCCTCAAGTTCTTGTTCCGTAAGCTCTGCGACAATATCCTCTGGCATTTCGGAATCTTCGAATTGTGCATCCTGCACTTTAACGACGATAGTATGAGGGCTTAGGATCGATTCCTTCACATAGTCGTAGCTAAATTTGCTTCCAGCTGCGAAAAGGGACGGGCCGGCAATCGCTTGCCCTTCTTGTGTAGAGTGACATTCAAAGCAGTGATCGTTGAATGCAAGCAAGCCCTCTTGTGGGTCGCCAAATCCAAATATCACAGGAGTTTCTGTACCCGTTGCCCCGGGGGCGTCCCCAGGTGTACTTGCACATCCCCCAACGAAAACAGCGATCAGAATAATGAACATGAAGATTTGTAAACGATGATGGGTCATTGGAAATACCTCGTAAAAGATAAGACTGTTACACCCCTATCATCTCATAAAAGTCGTTCAGGATGAGGGGTCAAATTACACCTTCGGCGTGTGACATATGTCAGGAAGAAATCGGTGGTTGTTTTGAGATCAGTCCAGTTCGCCAATTCCGATTTGGTCAGTTGCTTTTCTTCCAAGATGTCTGCAATTTGCATGGCTAATAGACGCTTATGTGCTTTCGTAAAGACTTCGTCCAGAATTGCGGCGACAATGCCACCGTGAGCAATGCCGGGGTAGCCCTGGTAACGGTCGGGGATGCTGTATTCGCAGC
>DATDOR010000006.1:0-3460 GCA_035293165.1 Anaerolineales bacterium
AGGAGAGGAGGAGGTTGGGATGGGGCGAGTAGGGGAGTAGGGGTGTTGGGGAGTGAGGGGATGGACGCGGAAGTGCAGGCGGACGCGATGAAGGCGACAAGAAGGAATGGAAACGCGCAGATTAGCGAGCGGATCATGGCGCGGGATTATAACATTGGGAAGAAAGGCAAAAAAAATGGGATTGGAGGGAGTAAATCACGTGGTACGTCTGATTCATGATTGAAGCAGATAAGACAAGGGTCTATAATGGTGTGTATGGATGCTCTTGGTCCGGAAACCGAGGAAAAATTAACCACTGCCGCAGATGATCACGAGCGGATAAAAATCCTGATGGATCAATGCCGCGCGCTGGAACAAGAAGACATCCAACGCGCGTTACAGCTTTTGCAGCAAATCATCGAGTTGGCTGAAAAACATATTCCTGAAGACAAGGATTATTTGCCTGAATTCGCTGAAAGCCTGCACCGGCAGGGATTTTTATCTGACCAATTAGCCGATTATGGCAATGCGATGGTTTCTTATAACCGCGCCCTGGAATTATTGAGGACGCTAGGAAGCCAACCCGAGATTGCCCGGGAAGAGAGCCATATTGGCGTTATCTTTGGCCGTTTAGGGGATCATTCAACGTCTATTCAACATTTGTTAGCCGCGTACCGCATATTTGAAGATCTCGGGGAGATTGTACAGCAGGCGATCACGCTCAATAATTTAGGTTTTACGCATGTTTTAATTAACCAGCACGACAAGGCTTTGTATTATCTTCTCAAAGGCCTGAAACTGGCGCGTAAGGCCGGCGACTCTTATGCATTAGCGATAACATTAGATAGTCTCTGCCATGCCTACCGTGGACTGAAGGATTACGACCATGCCCTGGCGTATGGGCTGGAGAGCGTGCAAGTATGCCGAGAATTGGGGGTGAAGCGAGCAGAGTCAGAATACAGTCTCAGTGTAGGGGTGGTGTATATGGATCGAGGAGATATTCCCAATGCCTTGAGCTATTTTGAGCGGTGTTTAAAGTTGGCGCAGAAATTTGGATACCGGCGAGAAGAGGCCGATGCGTTGCGCCGGTTGGCGGGGATTTATTTCCAACAAAGTCAAAAACAACTTGCTTTTTCGTATCTCCACCAGGCCTTGGACATCGCTGAAGAGATTGAAGCCCGCCACGAGATATTCAAGAGTCATGCTGACCTCGCCCAGGCTTACAAAGCAGCAGGTGATTTTGAAAAAGCACTTGCTCATTACGAAAGGTTCCACAAGATCAAAGAAGAAGTCTTCAATGACCAGGCAGATATGCGCTTCAAAAGCCTGGAAACCGCGCACCGGCTCGAACAGGCACAGAAAGAAGCCGAGATTTATGAATTGAAGAATCTAGCGCTTCAAACCGAAATTGAAGAAAGGAAAGTTGCCCAGGCCAGGGCCGAACATGTCGCCACGATTGACTCCCTCACCGGCCTTTACAACCGCCGCCACTTTTTCCACCTGGCAGAAAACGCCTTTACCCAGGCCCTTTACGATACCTCGCCCCTCTGTGTCATCATGTTCGATATCGATCATTTCAAAGATGTTAACGATACCTACGGGCATCTCATCGGGGATAATGTCCTTGTCGCTACCGCAAACATCATCCGCAGCGGCCTGCGAACCCGCGATCTCCTTGGACGGTATGGAGGGGAAGAATTCTCAATTATTTTGCCTGATACAACGCTGGAACAAGGTCACTTCATCGCAGAAAGAATCCGGCATACCATCGAAGTCACGTCTATAGACACCGAAAAAGGCACAATTTCCATCACCCTCAGTGGCGGGATAGGTAAAATCTTCGTGGATGACTCCTTCAGCACACTCACCCTCAACGTCCTCATTGACCGCGCCGACCAGGCGCTCTACCAGGCCAAACAAGTAGGGCGCAACCGGACGGTCGTTTATCAGGCATAGTCATGAACGATATCCTCACCGACCTCTCCCCTACCCACCTCACCACCGCCATCAAAGCCAACCTATACACCTTCTTTCGCGCGTTCAAACAATCTCCCCACGCCGATTTCTTTGAAAGCGACACCCAAATCCGTTGGCAGACCAGCATCCCCCACCCCTGGTTCAGCGCCGCGCTCAGCACCCAACCCCCTGCTGAGGATGTTGAAGAACATATTAACGACACCCTCGCCTGGTTCAACACCCGCGGCGTCCGCGCGTTTACCTGGTGGCCGGACACGGGGACGAACCACCTCGAGTGGGAAGGGGCACTGATCCCGCGCGGGTTCACCCTCGATCAAAACACCCCCGGCATGGCCGTAGATTTTGCCGACCTTCCTGCCTCCGTCCCCCACCCCACCAACTTCACCATCTGCCCTGTCGAAGACGAAGTTGCCCTCCACACCTGGACGCGCATTTTCATGCACGGCTACGGCCTCCCCGAAGCCTGGACCGGAGACTTCTTTGACCTGCTCAATAGCCTGGGAATGACCTTGCCCTTTCACCATTACCTGGGCTATCTGGATGGAAACCCTGTCGCTACCTCTACGCGTTACTTAGGCGCAGGGGTTGCGGGAATCTACAACGTCGCCACCCTCCCCGAAGCTCGTGGCAAAGGCATCGGCGCGGCGATCACCCTCCAGCCCTTGCTCGAAGGGCGGGAAATGGGCTACCGCGCGGGCATCCTGCAATCTTCAGACATGGGGTTTCGCGTGTACCAACGCCTGGGCTTCAAACACCTGTGCCAGATGGAGCATTTTTATAAATCATTGGAAAATGACTCGGAGAAATAATGACCTCACTTCCAAAATTTACCGAAGCCTTTATCCGCCAAAACGCCAGCACGCAGTCCTTTGAGCGTGGACGCGAATATTACCGAAGCGGTTCAGTAGCTGCGCTCGAACAACGCGGTCACCAGATTTCCGCTGAAGTCGAAGGCAGCCAATACGAACCCTATATCGTCCGCATTACCTTTGACGAGGCGGGCATCACGGATATAGACTGTTCCTGTCCCTACGATTGGGGTGGTTACTGCAAACATATCGTCGCTGTCCTGCTTACCCTGCTGCACCAACCCCAAAACATCGAAACCCGCGCCCCGCTGGCGGAGACGCTGGCCCCGCTTGGCCGTGACCAACTCAACCAATTGATCCTGGAAGTAGCCAGACATCATCCAGAACTGGCTGATGAAATCGAAAGCCTGGCGCTGCGCCTGGGGATCGCCACCCCGCCCCTTCAACCAGTGAACGTTGTTCGCCGTTCAGGGCAGGCTCCGCCAGGAGGTGTTCCTCCTCCCGGACAGCCTAACCGTCCCCGTCACACGCCCGTTGACCCTACCCCCTTTCGCAAACAGGTTCGCACGATCCTTCGCCACGCTGAACCACACTACGACTATTATGATTATTACGACGAAGAAGACTCCTTCACTGATGAACTGATTGAGGTCCTCAATCAAATTGATCCTTTCATTCAGGCAGGAGATATTTCC
>DATDOR010000007.1:0-6225 GCA_035293165.1 Anaerolineales bacterium
GGGTAATCCTCCAGCAAAATATGTCCGCCAGCCAGTATCGCAACCATGATCTGGCGCAGCAGTTGTTTCTTGCCAACGATAGCGGTTTCGACTTCGCGAATGACTTTTCTTGCTAAGGAGGATACATCCGTTAATTCCATGTTTTATCCTGATAGGAAGGAAGCTATAGCTTCAGTCGTTCCTCTAGAAACTGGATGACGACCTCCGGATCGAGGTCTAATGCGGTTTCGGTTTCCTCGCTTGCTGAAATTAACCGTTTCCAAAAGGGATAGTGTGAAGGCTGCCGCGCCTCAAAAAAAGCGGTAATCTCCGAAGGCAATTCCAAATCAACCCGATCAACACTTCTCCATCCTTCACCATCCAATGGAGATTGGAGATTCCGGGCCAGGCGTTTCAATTCTTGTGCCAAACGCCATTTTGAGAACCTGGTCCTTTGAGTGTTTTCGAGCAATTGCGTCCATCTTTCGACCTGACCCGATTTCCTGGCAGGGGGGTGCCAGGTTGACGAGCCAGGGGTTTTCCCTTTTGGAAGATTGGCAAAGGATACGATCAGCATAACAAAAATGAATCCAGCCCATAAAACCCCTTGCGGGAGACTTCGCACGATGAGGGAGACAAACCAAATCGCGTAGAGGAGAGGAGCGACGATCACTGTCTGCACAAAGTCTTCCACGATGAAAACCAAAACCAGGGCCAACAACAATGATAATATCAGCGGGATAAAGGGTTTAAGTTGTTTGCTGTTCACTGTAAACCTGAAGGATCGCTTGTAAACATTGTTTGGCTTCGTGTTCTGCAGCTTTGTCTGTGGGTTTTGCGCCGTATCTTACGCCCTCGAAAAGACGTGTGAGTTGTTGGATGTGCGTGTTGGCGATGCCCGCGTGGGCGAGGTGGTTTTCAAACTCGCGAGGCGTCATGGCTTGTTTGCGTTTAATGTGACGGCTTTCCTGCAAACCCTGGCACATTTTGGCGTAACACGCGATGACAACGTCTTTCATTTCCAGACCAGCCTCCAAGTCCGATAGCGCCCGTTTAACCTCCTTCACCACTACTGCGTGTGCCTCTGAATTGGGGCGAAGGCGTCGCCACATGAAGTAAATTCCCCCAAAGAATACCAACATGAGCAGAACGTTAACGATCGCAAAAAACCATCCGGGTGGATCCTGGATAAATGGGGGCGGTACGGGGAATGTGTTTTCTCCCAGTGAGAAGCCAGGCAGCCCCTCCATTGCTGCCGTTTCATGCAGCTGAGTCAAGTTTTTGGCGATTTGCGGAAGAATTACTACCAGGACCAATATCAATGCAAACATGCGCACCAACTCTCGCCGGAGTTTGGGAGAGATAATCGCATAGACGATGGAAAAGATCAGCATCAGCCAAAAGAAAATAATGATTGACTTCAACATTCCTTCCCCCAGTTCCGGCAAAAAGCTGGAGCGGCCCGGTTCTATTGTGATTTCAGGAAAACCTGTTGCATTTTCTGACACCAGTTGAGATAGAAACCAATCGAGGAGATTCAAAGACTTTCCCGGCTGAAAACGGAGATTGGGCAACCCGCCAGCCAAGAGAAGCATAGCCCCCAGCAAAAGTCCGAGGAGAAGGGTTAGAAGGGTTCTTTTGCGTTTGTGCTCGCTCATTCGGATAGTTTGTAAGTTCTTCCTATCTCAGGTTTTTTGGCATTGTTGACTACCCATTTAAATAAACAGGGCCAGGAGCAGGATGCCGATCTCCACGGCCAGGGTGCGCGCCAGCAACCACCAGGCTTCGGGCTTTCCCATGTTACGATGCTGGTACTCAAAGCCGCCGATCACAATCGCTATCACCAAAGTAGCCAGGGGAAATGACACAAGGATGTTGATGAGAGAGAGAGTCCCCTGACCGGCTTGAAGGCGCCATGCTTCCCACGGGAAGAAGCGCGTGTAAGTTCTGAGGAACATTTCCCGGCCAGCGATAAAGACCAGAACGCTCAACGCTGCCGTGAGGAGCCAGAGAGTATAGGCGGGGATGTAAACGCGAGGTTTTTGTTGGGGTTTGAGATATTGTTCCATGGTGATTCCTATCCAGACCTGAGAGGAACCTCCGAAAAAAAGGTGTGCGTGGGGGTGTACACCCCACGCACACCTTTTTTCGGGTCATTTTCACATTTGTGTATCGTCGAAAACCTGTCAGGTCTTATTAGTTTACAAGATCAGGTAAGGCAGGATCAGGATAAAAAGCTGGACAAGCAAGGTGATGCTGAAGAGTTTCCAGGAATTGGGTTGGCCGACATTGCGATAGTGGTATTCTGCGCCGCCAATGACTACACCAATATAGAACATGGCGGCAACCATCACGGCCAGGATGGCAACAGGCCCGGCTTCAACGGCTTTTCCACCGAAAGCAACTGTCGCCAAGATGGCTAAATCACGGATCACAATGATATTAAGTAACCCAATAAACACCGAACCGAGCCATAAAATCCCAGCAACCAGGATCGTGATAATGAAACGGGAGCGGATCGAAAATGTCTTGTCAAATTCTTCCACAGAGGCCAGCATAAACAAGAAACAAGCCAGTGTGGGGAATGTGCCAAGTTGTTGGGATGGCGTTGATAATGTACGTACTTCTAAAAACTGCCACAGCCCCAACACGGCGAGCAACAATCCCACCCCTGCCAGGGCCAGTGGCGTAGAAAGAACCAATCGTCCCCAGAAGAGACGGAATGGGTGGCGGATTTGCAGCCGGTTGGAAATCGCTGCGAAAGACATTCGGTTCGAGGGAGTGGCCTGACGAATGACTGCGTTCAATTCCTCGGAGATTTTTCGCTGTTTAAGTTCCTGCTCCGTGAGGCGTCCGCGACAGGTTGGGCAATTCAACAGATGAACGTCAATGCCTTCACGCGTCGCATCGTCAAGGGTATAGTAAATATAGCCGGTCAGGCTATCGAGATCAAGATGGTTCGTTTTCATAAGGTTTCCTCCGCGATTTGTTGCAAATCGGTTTCGGATAAGGTTTGAGCTAATTTCTGGTGCGCAAGCCGGACGCGGGACTGCGCGGTTTTCATCGGACAGCCCACAATTTCGGCGATCTCCTGGTAGGTGTGCCCCCCCCAATGCCGCAGAACGATGGCTTCCCGCAGCATGGGGTTGAGGCTCTGTACGGCGTCCCAGATGGTGTGCCGCATTTCGCTGATTTCGGCCTTTTGTTCGGGGCCAGGATGTGGATCGAATGGACTCCGGTGGCTTCTCAGCCACTCTGTCAGGGAGAAGGAGGATACGCGGCGTTTCCGCAATACATCGCGGCTCCGGCTGACGGTGATCATGTACAACCAGGTAGTAAACTGGCTGCGTTTTTCATCGAAGTGTACGATGTTGAGCAGAGCATACGCCAACGCATCTTGTGCGGCCTCTTCGGCGTCTTCTGTGTTACCGAGCAGGGCAAAGGCCAGCCGAAAGGTGCGATCACGATGGAGGTTGTAGATCGCCTCGGCGGCCCGTTCGTCCCCCGCACGCCAACGTTCGATGAGGACTTCAAGATTCGCCATGATTGTTTCTCTCTGTATGTTATTATACGCACTGAGACTTGCTTTTGCTCACAGTTAAGGAAATAAGGTAACAGATACACAAGGTATACAGGTTGATACGTTTTTCTCAGTGTACCTGTGTGCCTTGTCTACCCTGTCTACTCCAATGGATATACCTATGCCTGATATTAAAATTTCCCCCTTTATTAAAAGTATCGCAATCGCTCTGATATTCTATGCACTGGGGCGCCTGATTGTCCTCCAAATGGGCATGAATGGGATTTGGTTGATCCTGGGGAGTTTGGTGATTTTTTATGGATGGCGGTGGGTGATCTTCCGGCGCAATAAAGGGAACAAAAAGTAAGTATGAAGAAGTATATTTTTCTCAGCCTGTTATTTCTCTTCCTGCTCATTACAGCTTGCAGGCAGCAAAACGAACCCTCTCCCACGGCGACGTACCCTGGCCAGACCTCAACACAATCTCCTGTTCCCAACATTGAGCATTCCCAGACCCCTTTCCCAACACCAACCCTTAACCGGATTGAGCAAGCCTTAGCCACGCAAGCGGCGGCCCAAGAAACTGGGGAAACCGGCGCCAGGACAACCATCACCATGCCGGACGACAGCCTGCGCGTCAGCTCCCCGGATGGCAAAAACGAGGTGGTCTTTGGATTGATCGAAGGCGTCCCCTATTACAGGGTTAACCGGCAGGGTACGGCGGTAATCTTGCCCTCCAAAATGGGATTCGTGTTTCTGGACAATGCCCCGCTGAACGCCGGTTTAAGCATCGTAGCCTCGGAGCAAACCACCTTCGACGAAACCTGGACCCAGCCCTGGGGCGAAGTCAAAGAGATTCGAGACCATCACAACGAATTACGGGTTCGACTCACGGACGGGGGTACGGAACCCCGCGAGCTGGTCATCGTGTTCCGCGTGTTTGACGATGGGGTTGGTTTCCGCTACGAATTCCCCGAACAGCCCAATTTGGGTGAATTTCAAATCACAGATGAACAAACAGAGTTTGCTATGAGCGGGGATCACCAATCGTGGTGGATTGGGGCGTACCTGGAAAACCGGTACGAATATTTGTATCGCAACTCCTCGCTCAGCCAGATGGCGAAATTTGCGCGCATGGGTGTTCACACCCCATTCACGATGCAGACTGCGCATGGGCTGTTTTTGAGCATCCACGAAGCCGCGCTGATCAATTATTCTTCCATGACGCTGCAATCCGGAGACAACCTGGTGCTGAAAGCCGATCTCGTCCCCTGGTCTGACGGAGTGCTGGTTCGAGGTCAAACCCCGCTCAAAACCCCCTGGCGCACGATACAGATTGCCGAAAACCCCGGCGATTTGATTACTTCGTATCTGATCCTGAACCTGAACGAACCGAATGCGCTCGGCGATGTTTCATGGGTCAAACCTGGCAAATATATCGGCATATGGTGGGGGATGCATGTCGGAAAGTGGACCTGGGGCAGCGGCCCCAATCACGGCGCAACCACAGAAAACACCCGCCAGTACCTCGATTTTGCCGCCCAATATGGCTTTTCTGGTGTGCTCGTCGAAGGTTGGAACCTGGGCTGGGATGGCGATTGGATAGCGAACGGCGAACGGTTCGACTTCACCACGCCCTACCCCGATTTCGATCTGGGTGGGTTGGCAGCCTACGCCGAGACGCTTGGCGTCAAGATCATCGGTCACCACGAAACCGGCGCGGCGGTGGCCAACTACGAATCCCAAATGGAGGATGCATTTGCCCTGTATCAAAACCTGGGCATCAACACCGTCAAAACCGGATACGTGGAGTACGGGCAAGGCATTCGCTTCTACCCCGCCTCCGAAGAAGAACTCAATTCGCTACTCACTTACCAACCATAAAAAAGAATGGTACACAGAAGGCACAGAATATACAGAGGAACACAGAAAAATTTTCATATGAAATCCCTCTGTGTCTCTCTGTTTTCCTCTGCGCTTTCTGTGTACCATCACACCCCATTATGAATGGTACACAGATGGTACAGAATATACAGGTGGACACGGAAATTTTTAAAGAATCCTTCTTTATCCTTCTGTTTCCTCTGCGCCTTCTGTGTACCAACGCGTAGAAGGATTTTTGAAATGAGTGAAAGGAAAGTTTATGAAACACCAGGAAAGCATAACGAACTGACCGACAAGATTATTGCCGTTTTCTGGGAGGTGCTACGCGAATTAGGCTATGGCTTTAGTGAGGTGGTCTATGAAAATGCCTTGGTCATTGCCTTGAAATCTGCCGGTTTCAAAGTAGATCAGCAAATGAAAATCGAGGTGTTTTTTCGGGGGTATAAAGTTGGCGAGTTCTTTGCAGATATTGTTGTCAATGATCTGGTGATTTTGGAATTGAAAGCTGTCCAGGAGATACTTCTGGAACATGAGGCACAATTGCTGAATTATCTAAAAGCAACAACTTACGAGGTAGGCTTAATCCTCAACTTTGGCTCCTCAAGAAAGAAAATCAAACGTCTGGTTTATGACAATGACAAGAAAAACGCCCTGATTTCTCCAGAAGATCATCAAGCTGCTTAATCGGTATCATCTGCTACCAATTTAAGAATGGTACATAGATAACGCAGAAAACACAGATGGACACAGAAAAAATTTTTTATACCCCCTCTGTTCCCCTCTGCGCCTTCTGTGTACCAATCCCAACCCATCAAACATGGTACACAGATAACACAGAAGAC
>DATDOR010000008.1:0-3525 GCA_035293165.1 Anaerolineales bacterium
AAAATTTTGTGGCAGGCTCTCCGCGAGCGCGCGTTGAACGCACAGCATTACCGGGTGGACGATCTCCCCGAAATCCCGCTGGAGCCGGAACTGCTCATGTTCCTGGGACTAATGGTGGAAAAAGGGGTGAAAGAAGAGGAAGAAACCTATGACTGAAATCATCCTCTCCAATGCCCCAGCCATCCCCGGCCTGATCTTTCGCCATTTCCGTGGGGAGGCCGATTACCCCGGCATGGTCGCGGCGATCCTGGCGAGTTCAGATGCAGACGGCACTGAAATGACAGTATCGGTTGAAGAAATGGCCAGGGCTTTCCAACATCTAACCAATTGCGATCCCTTTCAAGACATCCTGCTCACGGAGGTGGATGGTGAAATCGTCGGGTACTCGCGCGGCTGGTGGGTGGATGATCTGGATGGGACGCGGCTGTACCGGTTTAGCGGTTTTTTGGCTCCGGCATGGCGGCGGAAAGGGATTGGCAGCACGATGCTGGAATGGATGGAGAATCACCTGCGCGAGCTTGCCGCCACCCACTCGACGGTGATCGCTAAATTTTTCAGGCCATCGGGGATTGATTACCGCGAAACCGGCGCCATCGCCCTGCTAGAACGCGCAGGCTACCAGCCCATTCGCTATTTTCATAACATGGTGCGCCCCACGCTGGAAGATATTCAGGATTTCCCACTGCCTGAAGGGCTGGAGGTGCGCCCTGCCCTGCCGGAGCATTACCACGCCATCTGGATCAATGTGGAGGAGACGAGCGAAGACGAATGGGGAAACTCCAAACCCACAGAAGAGAAATACCAGCGCTGGCTGGCCGACCCCCATTTTCAACCCGAATTGTGGCAAATCGCCTGGGATGTCGCTACCGATAAACCCGTCGGGCACGTGCTGACGTTCATTGACCATCCCGAAAACGAGAAGTACAACCGGAAACGCGGCTACACGGAGGGCATTGGCGTGGATCGAACGTGGCGGCGGCAGGGGGTGGCTCGCGCGCTCATCTCCCTCAGCTTGAAAGCACAAAAAGCCGCCGGGATGACGGAATCGGCGCTTGTGGCGGATAGCGACAGCGTGAGCAATGTCACACGCCTGTACGAAAGTTGTGGGTTTCAGACGGTCTATACGGATACGGTTTATCAGAAAGCTTTTTGAGAATGGCCTCCTCCCGCACGAAACTTATCCTGCTCGGTACTGATAAATCCCCGGCCGCAGTTCCAAACTCGCGCAAAAGCGGAATCAACCCATTCAGTTCCTCAAGCAATCTCGCAATTCGGTTTTTGAATAATCTCATATTTTTCATCAATCAATTTGCGAAAATCATCCGAGATCGCAAACCAATCCAAAACATCCACCCGAAAAGGCAAATCCGATTCAGCAAAACTTTCGGCCAACTTGTCAAGCTGGTTACGTTCCATTCGGCCCTTTCCAACAATGACCAAGTCCAAATCGGCGTATCGTTTGGTTGTCCCTTTGATGCGTGATCCGAACACACGCACCTCACACTCCGGGACGTGTTCCGCAAGAATTTGTTTCACCATATCCAGATGAGAGCGGCGGACGTTAATCATCTTGCCTTCCCCAGAAGCCGCGCCAAAAGAAAACGGGTATCCTCCTGAAAAGATGTTGCAGCCCGAAAAACTTCCTGGGCGATTTCTTCATTGTACATATCAAAACTCAAAAAAACGAACTTCTGTCTCATAATCATCCGTCAATCCTAAGTTTAACACACTCCAACTCGTTCGCTGCCGCTTATCAAAATGCGAATTTTCACCTCCCAACCGATTATAATCAATCCAACTTAACCATTAAAAATTGACAATTAACCATTGACAATTGACATGCGCCTCCTCAAATCCGCCACCCTCATTACCGCCTCCGAAACCTTCCAGGCCGACCTCCTCATAGAAGGCGAAAAAATTGCGGCCCTCTATCCGCCTCATCTGACACCTGATAACCTGACACCTGACACGCAAGTCATAGACTGCACCGGCAAATTCATCCTCCCTGGCGGCGTAGACCCCCATTGCCACTTCGCCCTTCCTATGTTTGAGACCATCTCCTCCGACGATCACTATACCGGTCACAAAGCCGCGGCCTTTGGGGGTACGACCACCGTCATGGATTTCGTTCCTCAGGAGTTCTATCCAGTTCCCACGAGTTCCCACGAATTCCCGAACCACGAGAGTCTCCGTTATTCCGTTGACCTCTGGCACGCTAAAGCCGATCCTCTTGCCGCCATTGACTTTGGCTTCCACATGAACATCACCACCCTCACGCCCGAGGTCGAAGCCGAAATTCCTCACCTGCTCGATCTCGGCATCTCCACTCTTAAAACCTTCATGGCCTACAATGGCCGCCTCCGCCTGCCAGATGGCGAAATCTTCCGCGTCCTGCAAATGGCACGCGAACACGGGATGCTCGTGATGCTCCATGCGGAAAATGGCGATGTGATCGAAAACCTGACCGCCGCCGCGCTCGCGCGGGGAGATGTTTCCCCCACGTGGCACGCCCGCACACGCCCCGCCTGGAGCGCGGTAGACGCCACCCTGCGTGGATGCACGCTGGCCGCCCAGGCCGATTCCCCCCTCTACATTGTCCATATGAACGCAGGTGGCGAAGTGGACATGCTCCAATATGCCCGCGAACGCGGCGTCCCTGTCATGGGTGAAACCTGCCCGCAATACCTCTTCTTCACCGAGGACCACCTCGCCCGTGAAGACGGCACGAAATGGATTTGCTCCCCCCCGATGCGGACCGTAGCCGACCAGGAACGCCTGTGGGCGGGCCTCAAACACGGCACCCTCCAAACCATCGGCACCGACCACTGCCCTTTCTTCTACGACGGCGCTACCCCCATCGAATACGAAGGTGAACCCATTGCCATCCCCGGCAAAGAGTTAGGGAAACACGATTTCACCAAAATCCCCAACGGCCTACCCGTGGTCGGTGACCGGATGCCCATCCTGTGGACTCACGGCGTCCGCGCGGGGCGGCTGACCCCCAATCAATTCGTCGCCCTCACCAGCACCAACCCCGCCAAAATCTTCGGTTTATACCCCCTCAAAGGTTCACTCCTCCCCGGTTCCGACGCCGACCTCGTCATTTGGGACCCCGAAAAGCGTGTGCCATACGGCCTCGCCCATGCTCATCACCGCACGGATTACAATCTTTTTGAAGGCTGGGAACTGACCGGGTACCCGGAAAAGGTATTTTTACGCGGCCAGATGATTGTGGATGGTGATAAGTGGTTGGGACGGAAGGGGGTGGGGCGTTTCTTGAAGCGCAGCTCCTATCAATTCATATGAATTCTTACCGACATGTAGGATCACCCCATGAAAACCCCTCTCTTCAATCTTTCGTCCAGCGATTGCGAATTGCCACTCAGGGCAAGTCTCCAATCTCGAATACCCAATACCCAATACCCAACGTCCTCCCGCGCCTCCACTCCTTTTCTCCTCTTCCCCTTTTCTCTTTTTCTCCTCCTCGCTGCCTGTACCGCTGCGCCCCCATCCCTCAACACCCCT
>DATDOR010000009.1:0-3578 GCA_035293165.1 Anaerolineales bacterium
TCCCAGGGCAGGGCGAGCAGGTGGCGGGCGGCGGGGACCGGTTGGCCGCCAGGGATGGCGGCGATCCGCAGCACCAGGCGCAATGGCTGGCGGCGGCGCTTTTTGCGCTGCTCATTCCACCGTTCGCCCACCGCGCCGGCAAAGACGGAGTCGTACAACTGGCGGCCAAATTTCACATGCTGCTCTTCGGCAGGGGGTTCGCCCCGGATGGCGGCGCGGGCCAGTTCACCCAGGGTCAGGTGCAGCGCGGTGGAGTCGGTGCGCCAGGCAAAAGTGTGTTCGATCGGCTCCCCTGATCCGTCAAGGGTATGGGCGAGGAACTGGTGGGGGTCGGTTGTGGTGGTGAGGGTGAGTTCGAAGGTTGTCATTTTTTTCTCCCACGGATAGTTATTTCAAATTGTTTCAAAATTCAACCCCTTTTCAAATAGAGCGCAACCGCAAGAAAAATCGCGGCGACGCCCACCATCAAACTGATGGCCGCCCGGCGGATCAGCGTGAGCTTGCTGGCGACGATGGCTTTGTGCGCGTTCCGGCTGTCTTCCGAGGAGAGGATGTTGATTTTGTAGTGATCGGGGAAAAAGACGAGCAGCGCAGCGCCCAGGCTCAGGAGCAGGAACAAGATCGGAGCCAGGTAGACGAACCATTCAAAGGTCGAGAGTGGTTGCCCGGCAAGGTCGGCAAAGGCGATGCCATGAAAATACAACCCTTCGAGAATCCCTGCAACGGCGATGATCTGCCGCGCAGTGTTGTCGAGGGTTTCGACGGAGGAGCGAACCAGGTCTTTGCCCACCTCGCGCCAGAAGGCGCGGGTCTCCTGGGCCAGTTCGTCCGGTTTTTCGGGTTCAATCAACGGACCGCTCATTTCCGCACCTCCCCGGTGTGGGCGTTGTACTGGTAGGGGTTGTCGCAGTGGGGGCAGGCGGGGATGTCAATCCAGCCGGTGGATTCGACGGGAGAGGCAAGGGCAGCCTGAACACGTCTGGCGATGTCACGGATGACTTCTCCTACACCCCGCGTCACGTCGGCGAGACTTTCATCTTCTACGACGCGGGTGTTGATCCGGCGAATCCAGCCGCAGTGGGGACACTTGATTTTGACGGTTTGTTCGTAGGTGGACATGGGTTTCTCCTTCTTTTAGGAACGGCGTTGGTATCTTCTCAATGAGGTGGGGTGGACTTGGAAATGGGTTCTCGATGAAAGCGTATCCTGGCAAGTCCACCCCACCTGCCCCTATTTTTTGAGAGGCTACCGGCGTTGCTTCACATCCAGGCTATTTTGCTGGCCGTCGCGCCATTCCTGGAGCAATTTCAAATCACCCGCACCAACTCGCGCGGCAAATCCGTAAAACTCTCCGCCCCCGTTTCCGTGATCATCACATCATCCTCGATCCGCACCCCTCCCCGGTTGGCCAGATAAATCCCCGGTTCGACGGTGAAGACCATGCCGGGTTCGAGCAGTTGGTCGTTGTCGCCGCGCATGTACGGTTCCTCGTGGCCGTCCAGGCCCAGCCCGTGCCCGGTGCGGTGGGTGAAGTAGGGTCCATACCCGGCTTTTTCGATGACATCACGAGCCGCTTTGTCTACGGCGCTGCACGGGACGCCAGGTTTGGCGGCGGCGCGCCCGGCTTCGTTCGCTTCCTGGACGATGGCGGCGATTTTGGCGTATTCGGGTTCTACTTCCCCGGCAGCGAAGGTGCGGGTGATGTCGGAGTAATAATCATCCACGGCTGCGCCCCAGTCGAACAGAAGGAGGTCGCCTTCGGCCAGTTTGCGGGAGGTGGGGCTGGCGTGGGGGTTGGCGGTGTTGGGGCCAAAGGAGACGATAGGGGAGAAGGGAATGGCAGGACTGGAACCATGCCGGAGCAGTTGGATGACCAGTTCACCCGCGAGTTCCTGTTCGGTCATGCCGATTTTGACAAGCGGGAGCGTGGCGATGAGCGCTTTCTGTGCCACGTCGGCGGCGCGGCGCATCGCGGCGGCTTCGGCTTCGTCTTTGTACATACGAAGGGCGGCAAAGGTCTCTTCAGCAGGGATGAAGCGCACACCTGCGGCGGCTTCTTCCAGGTAATGCAGTTCGAGGACGCGCATCCGGCGGGCTTCGACGCCCACGCGGGTACCCGGTAAACCGATTGCATTCGCCGCGCCTGCAAAGGCTTTGACCCAGTCGAGCGGGTTTTCGCCATAGGGGAACACGTCCAGCTCGAACAGCGGGTTGTCTACTTTGCGCGTTTCCAGTTCGGGCAGGACGAGAGCAGGGCGCTTGCCGGGCGCAAACAGGAGGACGACCGGGCGTTCGCTGGTGTGGAAGTGCAGCCCGGTCAGGTAGGTCAGGGATGGGCCAGGGTTGATGGCGACCGCGTCCAGGTCAGAAGATTGAATGGCTTTGGCGAGTTTGGTGTGGCGGGAGGAGAGGAGGGAAGGGTTCATGGGAAATTCCTGATGGTTAATTGTTAATTCGGGATTATAGCCGAAACAGGGAATCGAGGTTTATTGACCTTTCCGGGTTCTTTAGGAATCGGCGGGGAGGCAACCATGGCAAATCCCAATGAGCCAATTTGCCAGAGAGCAATGTCAGGAACGCGGTCTTTTGGTATGATAGCCAAAAATGAGGAACGGCGTTTCTGTGCAAGAATCAGCAACCCAACAAATCAGGTTGGAGAAACGCCGTTCCTGACGACTTTTGGAGAACTGCATGACTCGTACGCATCAAAAATCACTCACCATCTGGCTTTTTACCGTGTGTGTCTTTATCGGCGCGCTGGTGTTAATTGGGGGGTATACCCGGCTGACCCGGTCGGGGTTGTCTATTGTGGAGTGGAATGTGGTTACGGGGACAGCGCCTCCCCTCTCACAAGTAGCCTGGGAAGAGGAATTTGCGAAGTACCAGGCAACACCTGAGGGCCAGATCATCAATCCTTCGATGACATTGGATGGGTACAAGACCATTTATTATGTCGAATACTTCCACCGGCTGATCGGACGCCTGGCCGGGATAGTGTATGTCCTCCCGTTGTTTACCTTCCTTGCGCGGGGCGTCATCCCCTGGCGGAAATCGGCGCCGTACCTGGCGATTGGGCTGGGTTTCGCCTTTCAGGGTTTCCTGGGCTGGTATATGGTGGCCAGCGGGCTGGTGGATATGCCGCGTGTAAGCCAGTACCGTCTGGCGGCGCATCTCATCACAGCATTGGGGCTGTTGGCGCTCACGTTTTGGATTGCGGTGGATCAACGACGGGGTACGGAAACCGCCCCCCTTCCAATGACCCGCTCAGGGCAGGCTGCCGGGGACAGGTCCGATCCCGCTTTGATCCGCTTGCGCCTTCCGGCAGTGTGGTTGGCGATCATGCTGCTCGTCCAGATCGCGTATGGGGCGTTCGTCGCAGGGTTGAAGGCGGGGCATGTCTCGAACACGTGGCCGCTGATGTTTGGCCGAATCATCCCGCCGAATTTGCTCACCGTGCAAGAGCCGTGGTGGATCAACCTGTTTGCAACGGCGGTGACGGTACATTTCATCCACCGGTGGATGAAATGTACCGTCACCGCCGTTGCAAACAGGTTGATCCACCACGGCTCTTGCACGGT
>DATDOR010000010.1:0-10296 GCA_035293165.1 Anaerolineales bacterium
GGTCGAGGAACTCATCGCAATCATCCTCCGCGACCTGCGCGCGAAGTGTGCCCAGGCAACCGGAACCGGCTCCTTCGACTTGCGACCCGGCGTCGCCGCTCAAGATGAACCGACCGGGGTGGTGTTGGGGCGCCCGGTCAAATTCTCCGACGAACAGACCACCGATGCCCGCGCCCAGGCCAAAATCGAAGCCGCCGCCCGTCTCGCGGGATTCGAAGACGTACATTTCGAATACGAACCCATCGCCGCCGCGTATGTCCTGCACCTGCAAACCGCCGAACGCCAACCTATCCTCGTTTTCGACTTCGGCGGGGGCACGCTCGACATGACCATCATGGAAATCGGTGGGAACGAAACCCCGCATGTTCTCTCCACCCTCGGCGTTTTGCTCGGTGGGGACGACCTCGACCGGACGATCATGCAGCCGCTCAAACGATTCTTCGGCGAAGGGGCCACGATGCGGAACCGCACACCCCTCCCCGCCCACCTGATGGGAATCCTCGACAGTTGGCAAACGATGGTGCTGCTCTCCCGCCCGGAATACAAAACCATCCTGCGCGATGCCCGCCGGGGCAGCGACCCGGACGCCATCCAACGCCTGGAAACCTTAGTCAACAAAAACCTGGGTTTCTCGCTCTTCCAGGAAATCGAAAAAGCAAAAATCAAGTTATCCAGCGAAGCTACGGCCTGGATTCAAATGGAAACCGAAGGGCTGCACCTCAAAGACCTGATCACCCGCCCGCAGTTCGAGCGGCTCATTGCCCCTTACGTCGAACAGGTAGACGCCGCCCTGGACGAAACCTTATCCCTGAGCGGGCTGCGCACCGCTCAGATTCAAGCCATCCTCCGCACCGGGGGCAGTTCCGAAATTCCGGCTTTCATTCGCCTGTTGGGGGAAAAGTTCGGTCACGACCGGTTGCGAAAGTTAAGTCCGTTTGAGACGATTGTGGGGGGATTGGCGATTAAGGCGGAGGAGGTTTCGAGGTAGACAGTATTCAGTGGGCAGTTTTCAGTTTGCAATGGGGAAACAAAAGAATGTATTAAAGTTTTGGAGTCGAGGCTTCAGCCGGGATAATGAAGGAAAACCGGTTAAAGCCTCGACTCCTGCAATGAAGGGCAATCCCTACTTCGTCTGATCAGCATTCCGCCACCAGTAAAACGTCGCGACAATGCCGATTGCACTCGCCATCACCACCATCACATAACTGTGAAAGCCCAACAACTCCGCCCGCGGACCGGCCATTCCACTGAACAGCGCCGGGACCGACCAGGGGAACCAATCCCCCCATCCCAATGCCGCGGCAATCTGGGCGAGAAAAATCGAGAAGATTGCCCACCCCATCGGCGGGAGATATCCCCGTCCCATCGTCGCAAAAAACGCAACCGGAGACGCCAACAAAAGAACCTGAATAGTGATCAGGATGACATCCACAAACGACTGGCGCAGTAATTCCATCGACCAACCGGGAATATCCACCAACTTGCCAACGATCAACCCCAGTCCGAACACCCACACGACACTGAGAAGCGCCCAGACCGAAATGACTATCATCTTGGCCGTGACTATCGTCCCGCGGGAAGTGGGCAATGCCATCAAATCCTTGACCGTTCGGTCGGAAAACTCCCGCCCGAAGACCCAACTGGTGATGATCGAAAACAGGATTCCGCCCCCAATAGCAGTCGCCTGCGCCAACAAGCCAAAATAAGTCGGCCAATCCGCAACGCCCATCGTCATTTGCGCTTTGGCACTGAGCAACCCCATATTGCGCGCGGCTTCCGGGTCTTTCATGATGATCATGAACAGCCCACCCATCAACGGTGCAAGCGAAAAACCCAGGGTCGTCAGCCAGGGGAGAATGGACCGGCGGACTTTGAGCGATTCTGTGTAAAAAGCAGAAGAGAATGTAGTCATTGGATGCTTCCAAAAAACATAATAAAGGTAACTGTTCAGGCGAAGAGAGCATATTCCCGAAAAAAAGGTGTGCGTGGGGTGCGGCACACCCCCACGCACACCTTTTCTTCGGGCTAAATCCTACCCTGGCTGAGTAGTTACTAATTAAGGATAAACCACGGGCTCGTGGATCAGCCGCAGGAAATATTCTTCCAGGTTTTCCTGTTCCACAGCGAGATGCGTGGGCGGAAAGCCTGCATTCACCAAAACCGTCGCAATGCTTTCAGGCGTTTCCACCACGCGGCGGTCACTCAATGTAAGATGACCATTTTTCAACGGCGCGACCTCATACCCGGCATGGATCAGCGCGCCCCTGGCCTGGTCGAGTTGGTGCGTACGGACGATGAGATGGCTTGCCCGGATTGCCTCCAGGTCCTTCGCATCCAATTCCCGGATTAACTGCCCCTGATGAATAATGCCAATCCGATCCGCCAGCTTGTCCACCTCGCTCAGAATATGGCTGGACATGAAAATGGTCGTGCCCCGTTCACGGGCCAGGGACAGCAACAACTCGCGGATTTCAACAACCCCGGCAGGGTCAAGTCCGTTTGCAGGTTCGTCAAGAATGAGCAAATCCGGCTGATGCAACATCGCCCGCGCCAGTCCCAACCGTTGCAGGTTGCCCATCGAGAGCGTGCCCGCTTTCCGGTGTGCGTAAGGAGTCAGCACCAGTTGGTCGATGATTTGGGTCGTCACCTGCCTGTCCTGAATGCCATGCAACCGGCGCGCAATCTCCAGATTGTCAAACGTTGTCAATTCTGGATACGCGGACGGTGCCTCAACCAGATGCCCCACCCGCTTCCACGGGCCACGTCCCCCCGCGCGCACATCTTCCCCGAGCATCTTCACGCTCCCTGCGGTAGGACGAATCATCCCCAACAGGGCACGGATTGCGGTCGTTTTCCCGGCCCCGTTCAGCCCCAGGAAGGCGTAAATTTCACCCAGCTCCACGCGCAGGTTGACCTCCCGGAGCGCATGAACCGGCCCGTAAGATTTAGACAGATTGTGGGTTTCAATGGTGTAATTCATCGCTACTCTCCGACGATATAACCGGCGACAAGGTCTGTCAGAACATCCATCGTCTCCAGATAAGCGGCCTCACCCAGATCATCCCGGTGCAGGCCGATAAAAAACAAACTTTTGACCAAATTGCTCACTACGCGAGGCGAAGCACTGACCGCAATGCCTTCCCGCTCGATCTTGTTGATGAATTCCTGCGTGAATTCAGTGTCGCTGTCGGCATGTTTCATTGCTCGTTCAGCAGGAATTTTGCGGACAAGGTAATCAAAATCGGATTTGCTGAAATTCTTGAGCAACGGAAAATCGTCCCAGGTCACCAAAAACCTGAGGAGCATCGTTCTTAAATTTTGGTGAGCATTTTCCGCTGGATTGATCACAAAATCCAGGATGCGCGTTTGGATGTCCTTCTCCATTTGCTCCAATATATCCATGAAGAGCATCTCTTTCGACTCGTAGAAGAGATAGAATGCCCCTTTGGAAACGCCGACGTCTACGGTCAATTCATCCACCGTTGTTTTCTTGAGGCCATACATCTCAAACAAGGCTTTTCCTTTTTCGCGTAACTGGGCGCGGATAACTTCTTTTTCTTGTTCAGAAAATGCCTTTGGCATCGATTCTCCTTTTATGACTAATTTAGTAATAATGGTCACAGACATTGTAATCAAAAATTTCCCCCTGTCAATAGGCATTCCCCTATTTTTTTAGTAAAATATCCCGCCGATTGAACATCGTTATTTTTCGGTAATCGTCTTCTCCTATCATTCTCTCAAGGAGTCTCCTTTTGATTTACGTTGGAATGGATTTCGGGACGAGCAACTCATCCATCGCTCGTTTCAAAAACGGTCAAATTCAACTCTTCGACCTGGACCCTCAAAATATCAACCCCCACCTGCTCCGGTCATTTATTTACATGACCCGCAGTTACGAACACTTTCTGGGCACTGAGGCTATTCAACAATACCTAAAAAACGAAACCGGACGTCCCGTTTATTGGGAAACGGTCAAAGTTGGGACGATTGAAAATGTTTGGGCCGGTGTCCCCAGTACAGGGGGAGAGGCCATCCACGAGGTGAGGAATGTCACTGCTGAAATTGACACCGCCGCCTATGGCCGGTTGGTGCAATCCATCAAAACCACGCTCCGGCGTCCGAGAGCCTTCATTCGAGGTCGCTCTGATTCCCCACGCGTCCAGGTTTTTGAACGGCTGTACCCCGTCGAAGACCTGATCGCCCTGCTAATGGGCAAGATGCGAAAAAGCGCAGAGGCAGCGCTGGGGCAACCTGTCGAAGGTGTAGTGATTGGCCGCCCGGTCAAATTTTCAGAAGATCACGACGCTGATGAAAACGGAGAAGATCTCTTATGCCAGGCCGCACAATTTGCGGGTTTCAAAGAAATTTCGTTTGAGTTGGAACCTGTCGCAGCAGCCTATTTGTATCACCGGCAAGCCGTCGAGCGCGAAAATGTCCTGGTATTCGACTTTGGCGGCGGCACGCTCGATTTGACCGTGATGAAAGTAGGAGGTAATATGTCGCCCGAGATTCTGGCAATCCATGGGGTGCTGCTCGGCGGGGATGATCTTGATCGGGCCTTGATGCGCCCCATGAAACGGTATTTTGGCGAGGGGGCTATTCTGGCCGATGGCACGCCCTTCCCCGCCCATATGACCGAAATGCTCGAAAGCTGGCAATTGATGGTCAACTTGAGCCGCCCGCGTTACTATAATGTGTTCGTGCAAGCCAAAAAGGGGAGCCACCCCGAAGCTATCAACCTTCTGGAAAAGTTGGTCAGGAAAAATCTCGGCTTTGCGCTCTTCCAGGAATTGGAGCAGGCAAAAATCCGCCTTTCCAGAGACTCTATGACAAAAATCCAGTTTTCGGTCAATGGCACGGAGATTGAAGAGCTCATCACTCGCGCCCAATTCAAGAAACTGATCCTTGAGGAACTTGAAATGGCCTCTGATGCCGTAGACAAAGTGCTAACCCAAAGCGGGCTACAAGCCGGTCAGATTCATGCCGTGCTCCGGACGGGGGGCAGCGCGGAAATCCCCGCGTTTATCCAACTTCTGGCCGACCGGTTTGGCGAAGACCGGTTGCGGGCGCTGAATCCCTTTGAGACGATTGTTGGGGGATTGGCGATTAAGGCAGCAGAGATTCCGTAAGTGGAGACTGGAGATTCGATGATTGAGGTTTTGCGTGAGGAAATGAGTGCCGATGCTGATTGGGTGGAGGCGGAATTGCGGGAGATGGTGTTGGGGTTTGAGCGTGTGATCATCACACCGGCAGAGGCCGAGCAAAGGTTTGGGAAACTCATCGCCTTGCCCGTTTTACAGGATGGGGCGCGGATCGCGAGTGGTCACGAGGAATTGATGAAATTTCTGCGGGATTTGGAGAAGTTCACCGCGCAATGGCGGATGTTTGAGGGGGATTGGTGTTATGTGAACGAAGATGGAGAAACCTGTTAAGAACCAAAGGGGTAATTTGTTGGAGGTCAGTCAATACTTCTGCCCTCAAGAAACGTCTCAATGAGTTGAGCAGCGGTAGCGGCTCCTCCGTAAGTCCGTAATTTCTCCCGAATCTTCATTGCGTTTTCTTCATAAGAAGGGTTGGAAAGGAGTTGCCAGACTTTGGCGCGTAATGTCTCCGGGTTGACGTACTTCTTCCTGCCAAATGAGTCCATCTCCGGGACGAGAAATTCGCCCGCGCCCACTGCCGCCACTCTCCGGGCGTTGCTCTCGCGTTCGGAGTACGTGGGCAGGATCAACGCGGGAGTTCCGGTGTACAGCCCGGTTTGACAGGAGCCGTAGCCACCGTGATGGATGAGGAGATCGCTCCGTCCGGCCATGGCGAGGCCGGGCAGGTAGGGCGCATGGTGAAAATTGGCGGGCAGGGGAAGGAATTTCCGGGGCATGGCGTGATGTCCGGTACTGATCGCCACCTGAACCGGTTCGTCTTTCAATCCCTCGATACAGGCGGAAATTACGACGCCGGAGTCGAATGCAGTACTGATCCCTGGTGCGTACCGGGGATTGCCGGGATACACCCAGATCAGCGGTTTGCCTGATGGAAGATGTTCGACCCAGGCGGGGAGTTTTTCATCCTGCTTTTGCCACAACACCGGGCCAATATAAGTAACCTCTGCACCGGCAGGTAGGGGATCGGTTTCCGGAATACCCAGGACGAGCGTTTTGTCGCCAAGAAGCAGTTCGCCGGTTTGTTGGATGGGTGGGAGGCTGAACGCGGCCAATGCGTCGTTGAAAGCGGGCACGGCGGTTGGCAGGTTGGGTGATGGTTCTCTCCACCAGATGAATCCCCGGCTGAGGGGGTGCATGTCTGCCTGGATGACGGTGATGAGAGGTTTACGCGCCACGCGCGAGGCCAGGCACGCGAACGGATTCCAGAAATCCACCACGACATCTGGCTGTGTCTCTTGAATCAAGCTAACCAATATCTCGACGTTGATCTGCACAAACTCTTTATTCCCTGCCCCTAACAGGGCCATGAAGTGGTCAATATTCCGGATTTCCGCCGTGGTGTGTAACATCTGCCGGGCAAACGCAGCCAATATTCCGAGCTTTTGCCCCACGCGCGGGGCGCGCATCAGGCGGACGAAACTGGTGAGACTGAAATCCCCGGATATGAGTGCGTAAAAGGGGTCTTTGGGACGGAGGTTGGCAAAACCTGCTTCGGCTACAATTTTGGAAGGGGCTGGCGCGGGACTGCAAAAGGCAATTTCGTGTCCCCGGTTTTTTAGTTCGCGTGCGATGGGTAAGGAACGCGTGAGCAGCCCCAGGTCGTTGGAGGGGAGGGTGGTAAATAGAAATTTGATGCCCTCCCGGTGTACGCGATCAGGCAAACGAGGCAAGGGCCATGTTGCGGTCGGTGTGGATTTCAAAGAGTTCATCCATACCGACTTTTTGCAGGTTCGTCAGGATGCGCGGTTGAGGATTGAGCAGTTTGAAATGGGCTTGTTTGCCCTGGCTGATATCGCGCTCACGCCCAATCGCGTGGAAGACATTCCAACCGCCTTCGGTATCGTGTGGCTTTTCACCCCGCAGGATTAGGGCGATGCTGTGAAGAGAAACCAGTCCCGCGCTGCTCATAAAACGGAGATTACTTAAGTCCATCAGGACATTGGGGGTACCCGCTTTGTAGATTTCTTCGGCTTTTGCGATTACGTCTTTAAAGTTCGAGCCGTCCAATTCCCCTTCGACACCAAGGATGGCGACGGGGACATTTACCTGGATTGTTTCGACGGTCATTTGCATGGGTTTTCTCCTTGATACAGATTTCAGGCACAAGACTTCCGAAGTTTGGATAGAGGACTCATGTGGGGCATGATTGGGTCAAAATTCGGAAGTCTCCTTTTAGAATACCGATTTTTTAACGAGGGTTAATTCGTTCCCCCCAGCCTCGATGAGTTGGTAGGAAACTTGATCCATCAATTCTTTGACGAGATAAACACCCAATCCCCCCAGGGATCGCTGCTCCAGAGGAAGTGAAATGTCCGGAGTGGGCAAGTTGGTAGGGTCAAAGGCTGGTGCTCTGTCACGGATGGTAATGTGTAAATCGTGATTCTTGCGAGCGATTTCAACCTCCAGCCATCCTTCTTCATTCGGATAGCCATGCACCAACACATTGGTTGTGATTTCGTTCACCGAAAATACAACGTCATAAACGGTGTCCGGATTGATGTGCCGTGCGGTCAGTTCCGTTTCGAGGAATTTACGGATGGTACGCAGGTCTTCCAAACCGGTATGAAGGTTTAGGGTAGCAATCACTTCCACGATAGGGAATACTTTACATCAAGTGGAAATGTGTGTCAACAAGTTCGGAAGACATCCGGAATTCGTAACCGTTCACTTGGTGAGGGGATTATCCGAAAAAATGGTGTCCGCAGGGGGTGTACACCCCCTGCGGACACCATTTTTTCGGGTTCTTACCCCCTTCAGGTGGGAGAACTGAACGGTTACCGGAATTCTAAACAATCCCTTCAAACAAATCATTCTCACGCAAGGTTGGAGGAGCTTCGGGATAAGCGCGCATGTATGTTTCCTTTCCACGCAAAAGGCGGAAGAACCAACTGGCCGGTCCCTGGTTGGGCGGGCCACTTGCAAGCTGGCTGGCATGGCAAGCCGAAGCTGCCTCGCGTTGAGCATCCACCGAACGGTAGTCAATGTGCGTGTGAATGGGAAAATCCCCAGACTTGACCAAATCCAGAATATCAATGTCCTTATTCCGCCCAAAACGGCGCGGGTCTTGCCCAAATAGCGGGAGGAGAGGTACCAAAAACTTCATCCACCCTTTCGGAAATGTCTGGTAATACAATTTCTGCGGCGTGAAAGGGAGCAAGGGTTCGTCCGGGTAGGCGTTTGCATCTCCGGCGGTGTGAAAGGCGCGGACGACGGCTTTGTGAGTGGCAATGTGATCGGGATGCTTGTATCCCCCGATGGGATCGTGGGTAACGATCACTTGCGGGCGTAATTCCCGAATATAGTGTACCAGTTTCGCTGCGACCTTTTCCACGGGCTGGTTGACCAGCGCATCCGGGAGGGCATTATCCTCTGTTCCAGGCATGCCCGAATCCCGGTATCCGGCCATGATGAAACTCGCCAGCCCCAATTTTTCCGAGGCGCACTTCAACTCGTTGTAACGCAACTCCGCAATTGAACTGTACTGCTCCAAAAAATGCGGTTCGACTGTGCCACTTTCCCCTCCAGTCATGCAAATGTAATGGACGGACACGCCGCGCTCCGCATAAAGCGCCAGCGTCCCCCCTATCCCAAAGGATTCGTCGTCTGGGTGGGCAAGAATGGCGATAAGGGTATTGTGGTGGGATGAGTTTGTCATAGAATTTTCCGGGCAAAGAATAGAAAATCTATTATACTGGTTCACCAGCATCCTAAAAACTTTTTTTGGAGATTAACATGAATCATAAAACTCGTTGGCTTTTTACCGTCCTGATAGTACTCGGCCTCACGGCCCTAGCCTGTGCGACCCTCACGGGGGGAGACACCCCATCCCTGCCTGAAGCAGCGACGATTGCTGTTGAAACGGGCGAACAGGTCGCCACGCAAATCGCGGAAATCACACCCGAACCCATTGCCACGTCCGGGCAAACGGAACCCACTCCGGCCGGGGGCGGGGACACTGAACCCGAACAGGGCGCGGGCTCGAACGAGGCAGGCGCAGACAGCATCAACCTGGCTGATCCTTCACTCTACCTTCAACCCACTGGGGTCAATACTTATCGCACGAGCCTGGTATACTCCTTCTCCGGGCAGGCGGCGGATGGATCAACCGTTACCAGTTCGATTACAGGGGAGGGAGCGTATTCAGTGGACCCGTACCAGGTGCGTTTCAGTTTTCAGACCTCGGACAGCGCCGTTCCGGGCGAAACCCTCGAAATTGTGCAAATCGAGAACATGATGTACATGGTCGGCGGGGAATTTGGCTGTTTTTCGCTTCCGGTTACCGAGGAAGAAGTGGACAACCCCTACCAGGAATTACTCGACACTGGCGGTACGCTGACCGGACAGGCCCAGCGCATCCAACCCGATGAAACCATCAATGACATTCCTGTTTACGTCTACGAAATCACGACCGCCAACCTGGATGTGTCCGATCCTACGACGCAACAAATCGAAGTGATTACATTTGGCCGCCTTTATCTTGCGAAAGATGGCGGCTATGTCGTGCGCGTTGTCCTGGACGGGCGCGGGAAAAATACCGTCCTTGAAGAGAGTGATCTGGTTGGCGATGTACATTACGAACTCAATTACTTCGGCCACAACCAGCCTGTAGACATCGCCCCGCCCGCGGATTGCGGTACGGCTGGAGGAGGGGATGAGGGCGGCGGGACGGCTGGCGGCTTCCCTGTCCCCGAAGGCGCCGCCGATGTGGTTTCCATGCCCGGCCTTGTATCGTTCGGCACTCCCCAAACGGTGGACGAAGTCGCGGCCTATTACAAAACCGAAATGGTTAACCAGGGTTGGACTTTATCCGATGAAACAAGCTTTGCCGGGCTGGCAACCCTGACCTTTACGAAGGACGGAAAGACGGCAAACATTACCATCACCCCGGATCAAGCGTCGGGGAATACGCTGGTACTGATTGTTGAGGGCTGATGCAGGATTCTTCCCCACCCGTCATTAAGTTTCTCCCCGCCGCCATCTTGCTTGGCGGGTTAGGCTTTGCTGGCATAGCCTGGCTGGTGATCTACACCCTCCCCACCGTCGGGCCGCGCTGGCTGTTTTTCTTTTGCTGGTACATGGCGCTCACCGGAACTTCCCTGCCCATCGTCGCCTTCCTGAACCGCCGCTTTCCCAG
>DATDOR010000011.1:0-3106 GCA_035293165.1 Anaerolineales bacterium
AACGTTTTGCGCTCGACCCGTTGACGTATGAGTCGGCGCAGATGCGGTTGTTGTGAAGTTACTTGTTCCGGCTATTGCCGCTTACTTCACTTCCCGATCCCATTTCGCTAACAATTCCCGGTTAATTCCCGCACCGCCGCACACAATAATAACTACAGGAGACTTTCTTCCTTTTAGTAGGGGCAGATTGTCATACCCCGCCGCGAGCGCCGCCCCACACGCGGGTTCGACCAGCACACGGTGATCGTCGGCAAAGCGCAGGCAGGCGTCGAGCGCCTGGCGGTCCGTCACCAGCCAGGGGATGATTTCGTGTTGATGGGCGAGTTCCAATGCGCGGGGGGTGACGCGTTTGGCTCCCAGCGTGACCGCAATCGAACGGATGGCGTCGAGGGTGATCAACTCCCCGGCGCGGACCGCGCCCGCAAAGGACGCCGCGCCCTCCGTTTCCACCGCCAGGACGGGGACATCTGCCCAGCCCACGCGGTGCAACCCTTCCACCAGCCCGCACAACAGCCCACCCCCGCCGACGGAGACGACGATCATGCCCGGTTTCACGCTGTCTTCTAAGAGTTCATCAATGATAGTGCTGTGCCCCTGCCAGACTGCGGGATCGTCGAACGGGTGGACGTAGGCACTGCCGGTTTCTTCGGCCAGGCGGGTGGCATAAGCGTGTGCCTCGTCCCACACCGTGCCGAAGACGATGACCTGGGCGTTTTCGCGGGCGATGAGTTCTTTGGCGCGGTCGGAGGTCGTTTGCGGGACGACGATGGTCACTTCCATGCCCAGTTTCCTGCCTGCGTAGGCGACTGCGTACCCCGCGTTGCCACCCGATGAGCAGACGACGCGCCGGATCCCGCGTTCGTATGCGGCCGCGCACGCCGCCCCCATTCCCCGCGCTTTGAACGAGCCAACGGGTTGGAAGGCTTCCATTTTGAGAAGGACTTCGGTGCCGAGGATGTTTCTGAGGGTAGGGGATTCCCAGAGAGGGGTGCGGACGTGAATGGGGGGCATATCGTGATTTTCCTTTTCAAGTGACAGTCACTTTGGAAGTGACTGTCACTTCGCGGTCCTCTTACTCAACGTGAAAAGAGCAATACCAATCCAGACGACGTTGACGGCGACGGAGGGGAATGCGCCGTAATAGAGGGAGTTGATGGTCAGTAAACCGCCACCTGCCAGGTTGAGGAGTTGGTAGTTAAGGGAGTCGCCTGGTAACTTTTTTCGGGAGACGAGGAAGTAGGCGAGGAGGAGGGATACTGCGCCAATCCAGCCGAGGATGTCAATGAGGAGTTGAGGGGTCATATTGTTGGATGTCTTCAAATTAAGTTCTTCAAAAACTCAATTTTCTCCAATATCTGGTAATTCTGCCCGCCTTCGTGGTTGTTGTAGGGCCAGACATTGATTTGTTTGGGGCCACCCGCGTAGTGGTTGAAGGCGGCGAAGACGGTTCGGGGTGGGCAGATTCCGCAGATAAACGGAGATAGAAAAACGTGCCCTGATCTGGGGCACGCGAATTGTTTGGTTCTATGGTTTATTCAAGTAATCGCTGATCAAGACGTAATATCGTTTGTAATTGCGGAGCAGGGGCTTCAACGCCTGGTAAACGATTTTATGATCGATTTTTTCGTAATCGTGCACCAGACGATTACGTAACCCTGTTGTGGAAGCCAGTTTTGGAACAAGGGGTTTTGGAATAATCTCGATTTCCCCCATTACTTCAAAGGTGCTGAAATAGCTGGATGCCGGTTCTCTTCCTGCTGCGGTGATGATATGACGATTAATGTCGGTTGCAATTTCTACGATAAGTTCAATGAGTTTTTCGATGGCATGTCGTTTGACAAAATCAGTTTCGTATGTTTTGAGATCAACAACTCCCAGGGATTCCAATTCACTCAAATACTGGCGAAGGCTGGCCAATTTTTTGTTGAGGAAAATCTCATTCAGAGAGGGCATAACGCATTTCCTCGGCACGTTCAGCGACATATTTTTTTAAATCTGTACGGAATTTTTCGGTATCCCAATACTGTCGTATCGCGTACGATTTCCAATTTTCCCAGGTGTCTGGCTCATCTTCAAACAAAACAACCCCTTCGCTAGCAATTTGAAAAGCAACTGCTGGATCAATATGGTTGAGGACAGACAAATCAACATCTTGGGAGAATAAGCGGCTGAGTTGGCTCCATAAAGCGATGCGTCTCGAAGTGGTGAGTTTTTTTTCAACGAGAACCCCTAAATCTATATCGCTTTCCCCATGCATAACCCCGCGCGCCGCCGACCCAAACAGCACAATTAAGCGAAGTTGGTTGGCGGATGCAATTTCAGCCAGTTGGTTTGAGTCGGGCAGATCGAGTGTACTCATGAGCGCAATTCTAACATATGAGGTGGGGTGGACTGGAATTGGAAGTCCACCCCACCTGTGTTTCTCCATCTTCAGGATTGAAAGTCCGCGTCCGAATCCGGCTCCACATGCACTGTCACCCGGTAAATGGTTGGAAATTTCGTCAACAAATCCCGTTCGATGCTTTCGGCGACGAAATGGGCTTCGGTCAGGGGCATGTCGGCGGGCATACGGACACGAACGGCGACGCTGGCGTGGTGTTCGTAGAGGGACGTTTTGAGTTCGATAATGTTTCCCCCAACGTAAGTGGCGATGCGGGCGCGGATTTCAGTTTCCTGGGCCGGATCGATACTGGCTTCTGGCTGTATTACTTCACGGTCAAGCGGTTCCAGGTGCGTGATGACGGTGTTCGGACGGGTGGAGCCGGCATACACCCGGTTTTCAAATTCTTCTGCCAGCGCGTGGGCTTCACCCAGCGAAATATCACTTGGCATTTCCAGGTGCAATTCGAGCGCATAACCGCCCTGATCGTTGTTTTGGACGTGTAAATCGTGAATACCCAGCCCCATCCCGTCGGCGATCTGGCGCAAATCGTAAGAGATGCGCTCCCAGCGGGGAGCCTCCTGTTCTCGCGCGGGTTCGATGTGAACGAGCACATCTACCGCGTTCGGGAGTTGATCCCTGAGTTGGCGCTCGACTTCGCTGGCGACGGCGTGGGCCTGCTCGGTGCTCATACCAGCGTGGACTTCGACGTGCAAATCCACATAC
>DATDOR010000012.1:0-2134 GCA_035293165.1 Anaerolineales bacterium
CTGTATGAATGGGCGGTGCAGTTGATCAAAGCGGGCAAAGCATACGTGGATGACCTTTCGCAGGATGAAATCCGCGAGTATCGGGGCACACTGACTGAACCGGGGAAAGAATCCCCCTACCGGAGCCGTTCGGTGGAGGAGAACCTGGCTTTGTTCGAACGGATGAAAAATGGAGAATTCCCGGACGGCGCGCGGGTGCTGCGCGCGAAAATTGACATGGCATCGCCCGTCATCAACCTCCGCGACCCGGTCATGTACCGCATCCTACATGCCGAACACCATCGCACGGGAGACAAGTGGTGCATCTACCCGATGTATGACTGGGCGCACGGGCAGTCGGACTCGATTGAAGGCATCACACACTCGATCTGCACACTGGAATTCGAGAACCACCGCCCCTTGTACGATTGGTTCTTGGACGCGCTCGGCGTTCACCACCCCCAGCAGATTGAGTTCGCCCGGCTGAACCTGACCTACACGGTCTTAAGTAAGCGGCGGCTGATCCAGTTGGTAAAGGAAGGGCACGTGAAAGGGTGGGACGACCCCCGTATGCCGACGATCACCGCGCTCCGGCGGCGCGGAATCACGCCGCAAGCAATCCGGAGTTTTGCAGCGGCGATTGGCGTGGCGAAAGCAAACAGTACGATTGACGTGGCTCTACTCGAATACCACATCCGCCAGGATTTGAACGCCCGCGCGCTGCGCCGGATGGCCGTGCTGAACCCGCTCAGAGTCGTCATCTCCAACTACCCCGACGGGCAGGTAGAGATGCTTGAAGCAGTAAATAACCCTGAAGATGAAACCGCCGGGACGCGGCAGGTGCCGTTTTCCCGCGAGTTGTACATTGAACAGGATGATTTTATGGAAGACCCGCCCAAAAAGTATTTCCGCCTCTCCCCTGGCGCGGAAGTACGGCTGCGGTACGGGTATTTCATCACCTGTACGGACGTAATCAAGGACGTAGACGGAAAAGTTGTTGAAATCCACTGCACCTACGACCCGGCCACGCGCGGTGGGTACGCCCCCGATGGACGCAGGGTCAAAGGAACGATCCACTGGGTCTCCGCGCCGCACGCTGTGGATGCCGAAGTACGGCTATACGACCGGTTGTTCACCCAAGAAAACCCGATGGATGTCCCCGAAGGCAAGACGTTCCTGGACACTATCAACCCCGAATCACTGGTCGTTTTATCCAACTGCAAACTGGAACCTGCCCTGGCCGAAGCCGGAACGGGTGACCGCTTCCAGTTCGAGCGAGTAGGGTATTTCTGTGTGGATACCGACAGCGTACCCGGTAAACTGGTGTTCAACCGGACGATTACGCTGAAGGATACATGGGCGAAGATTGCGGGGAAATAGGGAGTTCATGGGTTGGGATTTACGGAACAGGTCTTCGCTGCGGAGTATTCGGTCGTAATTCGAGTGAAACCAACTCGTTTGCGGAGTTTTTAACCTACCCTCAAACTATTCAGCCACCCATTCAATTAACGGATTGCAAGTTGCCCATTCATCCGCGTAACTTAAAACACGCACACAAAAATCCCGTAACGTTTCCATTTGATCAGTTGGAACGCCGCCCCCCAACCACAGCCAATATCATAGACCCGCCCACCCTTTGGGATAAGCTGACCCGCTGAATCCAACTACCATTCACTCCTCACTGCCCACGTAATCCCCCAACTTTTCCCCACAATGTTTACAGAAAACCGCGTCCGCGTCGTTGCGGATGCCACAATTTGGGCAAGACACGCCTTCCGGGGCCGGTACTGCGTCCTCGGATTCCAGTTTCCCTGTGAGAGTGGGGGCGCTTGTTGCGCTCCCCGCGGGAAGGACAGGAGCTCTCGCTTTGCCCCGCCCCAGTTGAGGACGTTTGACTTTTGGGGCTTTTTTCAAGATATTCCGCGCCATCGTTTTCCCCTGTTCAAACGCCTGCCTGGACATATCCCCTAACTGCTTGCGAGTGATGTGCCGACCGGTCAGATACCACGCCAGCACGGTATGCCCGACGACGTAAGTGCCGGAATACGCCACCGCCACTTTCGGGACAATGCCCCACACCGGAATCAGGCCGACCAACGACCGGGAGATCTGCCGCCACAAAAATCCTGTCCCGATGACGCTCCCAAACTCACCC
>DATDOR010000013.1:0-4073 GCA_035293165.1 Anaerolineales bacterium
CGTACTACCCCCTGAGCTTTGCGACGAATGAAATCACGAAAACAATCTTTTTCTTTAGCGAGGATCTTGCCCCCATCAATGACACGATCCAAGTCTCAGCAACAGTAGATTATTCGGGAACGATCATAGAAGATGACGAAACCAACAATACGGAGACAATCTCCAGAGCCGTTTACGACATTCAATGGACAGGTGGGGTTTTTCCTGGTTTTACTATTCATTATGCCCGAGTTGACTGGGGACAAACGCCTCTGCAAGACTATTATGACTATATTACGATAGCAAATGAATTCATTCGAGATGTATTCCCAGTCTCCGAACAGAGGTTTTCGCCCACTTACAATCCGATTGGCTTGACGAACTTGGCTCCTCTCCCTGCAAACTGCAATCTGCCTTTTCGAGCATGTTTATGGCTCTTCCTCAATTTCATAACCTCTCTCTATCAGAGCCTTAAATTCCAAAACCCCTTAGCCGATCGATACATTGCGATGGTGCCTGATGGCTGGATCTGTACCTACGTCCCAGGTAAGGATTGTTCTACCGTTGGAATGGTCTTTCCTTTGCCAGTTCTTGACAATATAGCGATTGTTCAGCCAGGCTTGACACCACTCGGGCGGCTGCCGGGAGGCGAGTCAGCACATACTGCCGCCCACGAGATAGGACACTCGGTTGGGCTTCCCGTTCACCCCTGCGCAGAAGAATATGATGGCGACTGTGACGGAGTGCCAGATCGGATTGGCGAGCTCGCTAGTACCGGTCTGTGGGTTAGCAGGCGTATCCCTATTCGGGTCCCGTCTGATCGGGAAGTTTATTGTTTCATGGGAGGAGGCACACCGAATCACGATAAGAAATATTGGGTGGACGCGGAGGACTACGCCAAGCTGTTCAATGACCATAAGGTTGTCGCATCATCTCAGGTAAGTATTTCCGATGAAGCGACCCAGGGAATCCTTGTGGCCGGCACCTTCGATATATCTGGCACTGCAACACTTGATACCTGGTATGTGTTATCTGAAGCTGAACCGAGCACACTCGCTCCGGGACCCTACAGCTTTGAGTATCAGGATGCGAATGGCGCGATCCTGCACCAGCAAAGTTTCGCCATAACATACACCGTGTGGGGTGAGACTTTCGAGCAAATGCCATTCGTAGCCACTATTTCGTATATTCCCAATACCGCAAAGATCGTCGTTAAATACAATAATGTCCCCCTTGCAGAGAAGATCGTCAGTCCGAATGCACCTACCGTGACTGTCATCTCACCCAATGGAGGAGAACAATTATCCGGTCAAGTTGAGATCAGCTGGACTGGTACCGATGCGGATGGTGATACACTAGCCTATGTCGTCCAGCTCACCCTGAACAACGGCGCGAGCTGGTCGACACTTGCCGCTGGTATAGCTGACACCAGCCACATGCTAGACGTTTCTCAACTCCCGCCCGGTACACAATATCGGATTAAGGTGATTGCCTCAGATGGCTTTAACACAAGTCAGGATGTATCCGATGCGCCTTTTACGGTTCTGACATCGGTTTACCTTCCCTCTATCTCGAAGTAGCCGTGCGCCAGAGTTACGGAGGAAGCACACGTCATAACCACACGAATGCAACTGGCTCGGGCTGAGAATCGAAGATTTTACACTTCCGTCGTCATCACAAACACCATCGGGCGGCGTTTGGTCTCGTTGTACAGGAAGTCCTTCAGGGCGCGTTCCACATCTTTTTGCAGGCTGCCGTTGGCCTGGTGAACGGCGCTGGCGACGTGTTCGACGGTCTCAAGCAGCAATTCTTCCGCCTGCGGTTCGTAGACAAACCCGCGCGTGATCAACTGTGGGTCATGCACCAGTTTTCCGGTATGTTTACCGACAATGAGGTTGACCAGGATAAATCCGTCCCGGGCGAGCGATTCCCGTTCGCGCACCACCGCCGGGCCAATATCGCCCACCCCCAGGCCGTCCACGAACACATACCCACCCGGAATGCGGTCTCCCAACGTCATCTGACCGTCCTCAAACTCAATGATCTGCCCGTTTTCGATGACGGCAATATTTTCGGCGGGGAGGCCGACTTCCCGTGCTAACGCGGCATGTTGGTGCAGGTGGCGTAATTCGCCATGCACCGGGATCAGGTATTTGGGCTTGACCAGGTGGAGCATCAGTTTCATCTCCTCCTGGCTGGCGTGGCCGGAAACGTGAACGGGGGCAATCGGGTCATAGATGACGTTCGCCCCACGGCGGAACAGGCTGTTGATCGTGCGGTGGATCACCTCTTCGTTACCGGGGATGGGGTGCGAGGACACCACAATTGTGTCCCCTTTCTTCACGCTGAACTGGCGGTTCGTGTCACGAGACAGGCGGCCTAAAATCGAAGAGGGTTCGCCCTGTGAGCCGGTACACATGAGCACGACTTCGTTCTGGGGCATCTGCAGCGCCTGCTGCACGGACACCTGTACATTTTCAGGCAGGTCCAGATACCCCAGCTTAAGCGCCATTTTTGCGTTTTCCGTCATGCTCATCCCCACGAAAGCCAGTTTGCGACCGTGCTTTTGCGTGGCAACCGCCACCTGCTGCATCCGGGAAATGAGCGAGGCGAACGAGGCCACGATGATGCGCCCCTTCGCCGTGAGGAATACTTCATCGAGCGCGGGGCCGATCACCTGCTCTGACGGGGTCCAACCCGGTTCGTCGGCATTGGTGGAATCGGCGAGCAGGGCAAGCACCCCGCGCGCGCTGAACTCCGCGAGTTTGGCGTAGTCGGTGGGCCAGTTGTCCACGGGGGTGTGATCGAATTTGTAATCCCCGGTATGAACCACCAGCCCGGCGGGGGTCGTGATCCCCAACCCCACCCCGTCCGGGATAGAGTGGCAGACGTGGAACAGTTCCACTTTGAAAGGGCCGGTTTCAATCGTTTGCCCGGCTTGAACCGTGTGGAGGTCGGCAGACGTCAGCCTGCCATCGCGAGCCAGTTTCACTTCAAGCAGGCCGCGAGTGAGCGGTGTGGCATAAACAGGGGCATCAATTTGTTCGAGGACGTGGTTGATGGCCCCGATATGATCTTCATGCCCATGCGTAATAACAATGCCCCGCACTTTGTCCACCTTGTCTAACAGGTATCCAAAATCCGGGATGATATAGTCAATGCCCAGCATGTCATTTTCCGGGAACATCAAGCCGGTATCTACGATTAAGATATGTTCCCCATATTCGAAAACGGTCATATTTTTACCGATTTCGCCCGCACCGCCGAGAGGGATGATGCGTAATTTTTCAGTTTTCATTGTTTATTTATTCTCCAATACAAAAAAATAACCCCGACGAATCGCCGGGGCCTGGGATCAAATGTTTGTTGTTTTTTGAGTGTACCATTTACCATTCAGATTCAACTACAATACAGGGCCAGCGTTCCGGCAAGAGCGTGATTAATGTTCAAATATCAACCGGAATTCTATCATTCTTAAGATAAATTGTCAAAAAGAAACCGCTCAGCCCAGAGTAACAGGATTCCGTAAAAAAAATAAAGAAGCCCAGGCGGGACCTGGGCTTCCAAAATCCGGGGACGGATCCATTTTAATAATCCGGCATCGGGGGTCCCGCGGAGCCCTTATCTTTTTCGGGGATGTCGGTGATGAGGGCTTCGGTGGTGAGGATCATCGCGGCGATGGAGGCAGCGTTTTCGAGCGCACCACGGGTCACTTTTGCAGGGTCAATGACACCGTCTTTGACCATATCGCCATATGCTTCGGACAAAACGTTGAAGCCGATGTTCACGTTACCCTGTTCTTTCTGGGCACGACGCACCCCTTCGAGGATGACAGCACCATCCTGCCCAGCATTGGCTGCGATCTTGCGGAGAGGCACTTCCAGGGCTTTGCGGACGATGTTGACGCCGAGTTGGGCATCTTCGTTATCCATCTTCAGGCCATCGAGCGCGCTCATGGCATTGATGAGGGCGACACCGCCACCAGGAACGATCCCTTCTTCAACCGCCGCGCGAGTAGCGGAGACGGCATCTTCAACGCGGTGTTTCTTCTCTTTCAACTCGGTCTCGGTGGCAGCCCCGACACGAATGATAGC
>DATDOR010000014.1:0-10042 GCA_035293165.1 Anaerolineales bacterium
GAAATCTTCGTTGCCTTTACCGCGCAATCGGACGGTTCGATGATGCATTCCACCCACCATACAGGGATTCGAGTCGCCCGCCCTGGCATCGAAATGATGTACGCCAATACCTTCGACGCTGTTGCCGGCCTAGGGATTGAAGAATACCGGAATGGCGAGGACGACGGCATTTACGCCCTGCATCCGTGGGGGATGCTGGATGGCACGATATTGTACTCCCAGTCCTCCCAAGACAATTCACTCCCAACCGCAGGCCAATACACTGAAGGTGCGTATGTAGCCAACCTGCAAGGCTCGGACCTGCGTTACCAGTTGTATACCATGAACCTCGACGGGACGAATAAAACCCTCATTCCGGTCAACCTGGACAGTATCGGGCTGGGGGCGGCAGACGTGATGGACGCCAAGCCGGTCGTCGTCCGCACAGGCTGGGACTCGATCCCGGATCAATTTACCGTGACGCCTGCCGATGATCCGGTGCAATGGAACGTCCCCAACACATTGGCGGAGTACTGGTTCAGCGAGAATGGGCCAAACGACATCCAGACCGCGACCGTCCACAACCCCAACATCTACGCCAACCCGTCGCTGTACACTCCGTTTGCCAATAACTCACCCCCGCCGGGGAGCATCGCCTTCGCCGAACTATGGGTGGACGCCAACCAGTTTACCGGCGTGCATTGCTATAATGACTGGCCTGACCCGTGTGACAACTTCAAATGGGACAACCGGGTCCGCGCCGTGCTTTGGGATTCCGTCCCGGTCACCCCGCTCGGCGCGTTCACGATGACCATCCCTGCGGACATGATGGGGTTTGTGGTCTTGCGCGATGCCAATGGCAATGTCGTTCGCGGGTGGAATCGCGGGTATATATCCATCGCGCAGGGAAGCGCCTGGGCGCGCCCCGGCGAAACCGTGACCTGTGTAGGCTGCCACATGGGGCATATCAGCGGCTCGCTGCACGATGTGATGAACGATGCCGAACAAGGCTGGACGAACGTCGCGCCCTATGCGTTCGTGACCGCCAGCAGCTATAACGAAGAAGATGACGTGGACCAGCCGTTTATTCCAGCCCACCTGAAGGACCGGCGAGGATGGGTTCCGATCCCGGATGGCGGGCCGGTCATTGATCCCAATGAACCTTATGCAGATGATGAGACCGGATGGATTTCACAACTGGACGAGTCGGTTGGGGAGTGGGTGGAATTCAACTGGCCTGCGGATATGCGGGCTAAATCTGTGCTGCTGGTTGGCCCGCCCCCGAAAGGCGGCGATTGGGGAGGTTTTGGCAAACCCGAGCAGTATGGCGATTATTACGTCGAGTCTGGCACGCTCCAACTCTTCCTGGATGGAACCCCGGTGGACACTTATTCCGTTGGCCGGATTGAACCGCTCGAAAACGGGGGCACGCTGGTGGTTTTCGACACCCCCACGGTGATTGACCGTTTGCGGTTTACCGTTAACTCGATTTCGGGAAGATGGCAATGGAGCGAGGTCGCAGCGCTCAATGAGATCGAAGTCATCGGGCAGGCAGCGGAGCCGTGGCCGTTGTTGGAGATTTCCAAGGTGTTTATTCCGGCAATTTTGAGGTAAATAGGTACTGCTCAGGCCAGGAGAGAAAGTTTCCCGAAACGGTCAAAAGAACAGATGCAATGGACAGTGCCCTATGGTTGAAGGGGCAAACCAATCTCAATCTCCCCATTCATGACTCGAACCGGGTACGCCGGAATGTCTTCCACAGCCGGAAATGTTAACGCTTTCCCCGTTCGCACGTCAAACTTTCCCCCATGCCGGGGGCAGGAAATCTGGTGCTCTCCTTCTAAATCGCCATCCCCCAGCGGGCCATTATCATGGGAACATACATCCGCAATCGCAAAAAATTGCCCGGCGATGTTGAAAATGACCATCGTTTCGTGGTCAATTTCGATAAACATACGCTCCCCGTTTGGCAGGTCTTCAACACCTGCGACCGGGATGAATTCACATTGAGCAGGATCGAATATCGTATAGTTGAACATGGAGCAGCAAATCTCAAAACAGCAATTGAATCAGCGAGTCAGCAAGCCAGCCAATCACTGCATCAAGTGATCTCCAGCTTCTCCAGTGGCCATGCCATAAACACCCGCTTTTACAACCTTGAGAGAAAGCAAAGCACACTTGAGCCGCACTGGTCCCAACTGGATGCCCAGCATATCCAAAACGTCTTCCTTCTTCAGTTGTTTGACTTCTTCCAAATCCTTTCCAATAATGCTTTCCACCAGTAAATCAGCAGATGCCTGTGAAATGGAACATCCATGTCCACTAAAGGCAGCTTCTTTTATATGGTTCTGCTCATCCACACGTAAATCAATCCGAATCCGGTCGCCGCACAAAGGATTATCGTCCTCGTAAGTGAGATCGTGTGGGTCTAAAATTCCTCGAAAACGCGGGTTTTTGTACCGGTCAATAATTTGGTCTCGGAAAAGATCATCCATCATTACCCAAAAATCTTTTTAACTTCATAAATCGCTTCGACCAGCTTATTCACCTCTTCAAAGGTGTTGTAAAGATAAAAGCTGGCTCGCGCGGTTGCGGGCAGTCCAAATTTTTCATGGAGTGGCATCGCACAATGGTGCCCGGCGCGGACTGCGACGCCATATCTATCTAAAATCTGGGAAACATCATGGGGATGAACCCCTGCCAGGGTAAACGAAGCCACACCGCCTTTTTTCTCCGCCGGAGGGCCAAACACCCACACTCCGGGGATTTCTTCCAACCGCTCCAACGCATATTCGGTCAATACATGCTCATGCGCCGCAATCGCCTCCATGCCCACTTCTGTCAGATAACCTACCGCAGCACCAAAGCCAATTGCCTCAGCAATGGCCGGGGTTCCAGCTTCAAACTTATGGGGCAAATCATTGGGCGTAAAACTGCGCAACTTGACCCGCTTAATCATATCGCCGCCCCCCAGAAATGGAGGCATCGCATTGAGTAGTTTCTCTTTCCCATACAAAATGCCGATCCCCGTCGGGCCGCACATTTTATGCGCGGAAAATGCCAAAAAATCAACGGCCAATTCCTGAACATCCACTGGAAAATGGGGCACGGATTGCGCCCCATCCGCCAGGGTGACAGCCCCAACCTGGTGGGCGGTGGCAACGATTTCCCGCACGGGGTTAATCGTCCCCAACACATTGGACATGTGCGTGAAGCTTACCAGCTTTGGCTCTTGTGTCAAAAGTTGGCGATAAACATCCAGATCGAGCAATCCATCCGGTGTCACCGGGATGAATTCCAATCGAAGATTCAATTGACTGGCGAGAATTTGCCAGGGCACCAGGTTTGAATGGTGTTCCATCTCGGTCAAAATCACCAGATCACCTGGCTTCAGGTTCGCACGGCCCCAACTTTGCGCAACTAAATTAATCGATTCGGTCGTATTGCGAGTATAAATGATTTCTTTCGGGGAAGCTGCTCCGATAAAATGCCCGATCTGTTCCCTGGCAGCCTCATATGCTGCAGTTGCTTCTTCGGCCAGCACGTGTATGCCACGGTGGATGTTTGCATTATGCGCTTGATAATAATCATCCATGGACGCCAGCACACGCGCCGGTTTTTGGCTTGTCGCCGTTGAATCCAGATATACCACCGGCACACCCGGATGAACTTCCCGTGCAAGAATGGGAAAATCCTGACGGATTCGGACGACATCAAGATGGGTTGTTTGTAACAAGATTTCCATGGAGAAAATACTTGAAAACGAGCAGATGAAGACTGCCAAAGGAGACAGTCTTCACTCTTGTTTATTCGCTTTCTGGCCGCCGCTGCCGTCGTCGTCTTTCACGGTAGTAACGGATATTCGACGACTTTTGGGGCGACCAAAGCACGTGGTCGGGGACCATCCAACCATCGGTCAAATAAACATTTTCTTGAAACTGGACAGCGACCATTTTCGCGTCCGCCTGCACCACCACCCCTCTGAGCCAGCCGCGCACACGTTCATTTTTCTCGTTGTCATGATCACAAAAAACTTCGACGACGTCACCCACTTGAAAAATTTCTTCGTGCTCGGGCGCTGCGGTAAAACGTAATTCTGCCAATCCAGGCCTCCATTTAATCCATAACAAGCGGATACGATGCTTGTTGCGGGGTTGTTTTTGCTTACATTAACCCATTTTATCCATAATGGCCTTTGCAAAACGCTCGCGCACGCCATCATAAGGAATACGCTGCATGATTGGGTCAAAGAAACCATCCACGATCAGGCGTTCGGCATCGTGCAATGGAACCCCGCGGGATTGCAAGTAAAAGACCAATTCGGGGTCTATTTTACCAACGGTTGCGCCATGTGTGCAGCGCACATCATCGGCGAGAATTTCCAGCCCGGGGATAGAATCCGCGCGGGCGCTGGGATTCAATACAAGATTGCGATTGGCCTGATAGCCATCCGTCTTTTGTGCGCCAGGAGCAACATAGATCATCCCCTGCCAGACAGAGCGGCTGGTATCTTTCAACGCGCCTTTGAAGAGCAGGTCACTGGTCGTATGAGGGGCGTTGTGGTTCTGTTGGGTATCGTGATCCAGGTGCTGGACCCCATCCGTAAAATAGAAACCAGACATGCGTCCGGTCGAACCCGGCCCGTCCAGATCAAGCTCAGAAAAATTCTTGGTCAGATGGGAGCCAATCGCGCCGAAAATCCAGTCCACATGCCCATCGCGTTGGACACGAGTACGCTCGTGGGTAAAGTTCCATACATGGCGACCCAGAGATTGTAACTCCACAAAACGGAGTTGAGCGTTCGCCCCGACGTAAATCTCAACGATCCCGCTCACCAATGTTTGTCCATTCTTCTCATCAGGAGAAGCAGATTCCTGGACAAATGTCACTGAGGCACCGTCTTCAACGTAAACCAGGGTGTGATACAAGTTCGCAAGTCCAACACCGGGCGCCCAAACGACCGCGTGCAATGGTTGGTCAAGCATCACATTGCGGGGGACGTACAATAACACACCCTGGCGGGAGAAAGCTGCCGTTAAAGCGGCAAATTTGCCCTCGTCCGATTTAACTGCCTTGCCCAGGATTTTTGCCAGGATTTCCGGGTGCTTTTGCTCGGCGGTGGCGTAGTCGGTGAAAATCACACCTTGTTGAGCCAGGGCTTCATTCAGTTCAATAGTGACGCCCCCCGGCAAGAGGGTGATCTGCCCCCCGTGTTGGTCGGCAACGAGCGGGGCAAGCAGTTGCCCAGGAACGGGAGCAAGATCAAGGTAGGCATCTTGTTCGGGAAAACGGAAGCTGCCTACATCCAAACGTTTGAGATCGGTCCGGCGCCAGGGTTCTTGTTGGATCGTGGGGAGCGACAGGGATCGGTAAGTTTCCCAGGCCCGGTTGCGGTATTCCTTTACGAGATTCGCGCCCTTCCCATTTAGAGAGGGGATCATTTCTTGGGTAAAGGGAAAGTCAGAGGCCGCAGGTGTAGCCTCCCGGCGTACTATTCTTCTTACAGTTCTTTCAGCCATAATTCGTATTGCGTATTGGGTAATTAGCCAATCGAGCCTTCCATTTGGAGCTGGATCAGGCGGTTCATTTCGACAGCATATTCCATCGGTAGTTCTTTGACAAGGGGTTCAATAAACCCGGCGACGACCATCGTGCTGGCCTCTTCCTTCGTCAAACCACGGCTCATTAAGTAGAAAAGCTGCTCCTCGCCGATTTTCGAGACGGAAGCTTCGTGACCAATCGTTACATCCTTCGCGTCAATCTCGATGTAAGGGTAGGTGTCCGACCGGGAAGCGTCATCCAAAAGCAGCGCATCGCAGACCACGTTGGAGGAGGAGCCTTCTGCGCCAGGGTGAACTTTTAACAATCCGCGATAGGAAGCGCGACCACCACTCTTGCTGATGGATTTGGAGGTAATTTTACTGGTCGTTTTGGGGGCAACGTGGATGACTTTACCACCAGTGTCCTGATGCTGGTGATTGGCTGCAAAAGCCATAGACAGAATTTCACCATGCGCCCCATCGCCCATGAGGTAACAGGAAGGGTATTTCATCGTCAGTTTAGACCCGAGGTTGGCGTCCACCCACTCCATCGTCGCGTTTTCATGGACAATTGCCCGTTGTGTGACGAGGTTGTACATGTTCGTGGACCAGTTTTGGATGGTGGTGTAACGCATCCGCCCGCCTTTTTTAACGACGATTTCGATCACTCCGCTATGAAAAGAGTCGGTGGTGTAGATGGGAGCGGTACAGCCTTCGACATAGTGGGCTTGCGCGCCTTCATCAATGATGATCAGGGTACGCTCAAATTGGCCGAGCTCGGCAGTATTGACACGGAAATAAGCCTGTAAGGGCATATCTACCGTGACTCCCGGTGGAACATATACGAACGAACCACCCGACCAGACAGCACTGTTGAGGGCGGCAAATTTATTGTCTTCGATGGGGATGATTGTGCCAAAGTATTCGCGGAACAACTCGGGGTGATCCTGCAAGCCATGTTCGATGCTTTTGAAGATCACGCCTTTTTCCGCAAGGTGTTCTTTAATCGAGTGGTACACCATTTCGGATTCGTACTGTGCCCCTACGCCAGCCAGGAATTTTTGCTCTGCTTCGGGGATGCCGAGCCGGTTGAAAGTGTTTTTGATCGTGTCGGGCACGTCATCCCAGGTTTTCCCTTCACCTTCAGACGGTTTGGTATAGAAGTAGATTTCATCCAGGTTAAGCTTGGACAAATCACCGCCCCATTGCGGCATGGGACGTTTTTCAAAATGTTCCAAAGCCTTCAGGCGGAATTCCAACATCCAGGCGGGTTCATCTTTCAGGGAGGAAATCTTCTCAACAATTTCCCGGCTTAATCCTTTCTGAGGAGCTTTGTAAATATTGACTTCGGGATCAATAAAGCCATACCGGTATTCATCAATTCCTTCTAAAAGTTTTTCTTCTGTCGTCATGTTAGTCTCCTTTATAAGTCGATCTGGTCGACTTACCTTAAGCAGGGACCCCATTATATTTTTCACGAATGTCGTCGTAACCGTGCTCTTCCAGGTACAGGGCCAGTTCAGGGCCGCCGGATTCAACTACACGCCCGTTCAACATAATGTGAACATAATTTGGCTTGATGTAGTTTAAGATCCGTTGGTAGTGAGTGATCACCAACGCCCCCGTTTCCGGCCCGGTAAGGGCATTGACCCCTTCGGATACAATCCGCAAGGCGTCAATATCCAGACCGGAGTCGGTCTCGTCCAGAATGGCAATTTCAGGCTGCAGAGTCGCCATTTGCAAAATTTCGGCACGTTTCTTTTCACCGCCGGAAAATCCATCGTTCAAGTACCGTCCAGCGAACGAATTGTCCATTTTGAGCAGGTTCATTTTAGAAACCAACAGACGGCGAAATTCAGGAATACTAACCCCTTTGTCGTTGGGATCGCTTGCTTTACGGCGGGCATTGATCGCTGTTCGCAAGAAATTCGCAACCGTGACACCTGGGATAGCAACGGGGTATTGAAAGGCAAGAAACAACCCCAGGTGAGAACGTTCATCAGGTTCCAATTCAAGAATATTCTGATCTTTAAACCAGATATCTCCTTCAGTTACCTCATAAAAAGGATGCCCCATTAATGTATACGCGAGGGTAGATTTACCGGATCCATTAGGACCCATCAGCGCATGGATTTCACCTTGACGAACGTTCAAGTCAAGGCCCTTCAAAATTTCTTTTCCGTCAATACTGACGTGCAAATTTTGAATAACAAGTTCAGACATCGAAAATAAACTCCTTTAGGAAGATGGTTCACAAAAAAGGGGCCTGTAGCCCCACTTGAAACTCGTACAAGATTGTGAGAATTATAGCAAGCGCGCTACTCAATGTCAATATTTATGATAAAAATCTAAATAATATTGACTTTCCTTCTTTCGCTATGATATACTTCTTCGTAGCTGTTCAGGCTAAAGCAGAAAAACCGGGTCATTTCCCGGCTGAGCAATTACCTTTTTTCGACCAGCCAATTGATACAGCATTCAAATGACCAGCACTAGAGATAAAATCGTCCAAACCATCCATAAGAAACAGCAAGTCACTATCAATCAACTGGCTGAAGTTATTGGTATTAACCCAATATCGGTCCGGCACCATATGATTAAGCTGGAGGCGGAAGGTGTTGTGACATCTGAAGAGGAACGTCATGGTGTAGGCCGGCCCCGGCGGTTGTACTTTTTGACCGAGATAGGGAAAGAACAGTTCCCCACCCGTTATCTCCGCCTGACCAATCGTTTGTTGGAACGAGTAAAAGAAAACTTCCCAGCCCAGGTCGTTGGGGAATTATTCTCACAAATGGGCGCCGATATCGCGGAAGACATTGTGTCTAGTAAAGAATGGGAGGAACTTCTCATCGAGGACCGGCTCGACCTTTTGCAGGATATTTTGAGAGACGAGGGCTTCAACGTCGAATGGGAAAAACACGAGGATTCTTATCACATCCATGAGTTAAACTGCCCCTATTTCCACATTGGACAAAATCATCCCGAAGTATGTTCGGTTGATCAAACGCTGATCTCCAAAATACTCTCTGTCCCCGCCAAGAAGATTCAGTGCCTGCTCAATGGGGACAATTATTGCACCTACGTGGTGCCTGTCGTCGCCATCCACCAGATACAAATCAATGCGGCATAAAAACAAACAACGTAACTGCTCAGGCTAAGGCAGATGAGTCTCCGAAAAAAAGGTGTGCGTGGGGGTGTACACCCCCACGCACACCTTTTTTTCGGGTCTTTTCCACTCTGGACTGAGTAGTTATCAATTAACTTCATTAAGTGGAGTACCTATGACAACCCCTGAAACTGAAGCTAAAAACATCGTCATCTGGGAACTGGAAAGCACCCATTCCGAGCTTGTCGAACCTCTAAAAACCGCCCTTCGCGAGGTGGTTGACCCCGAAATTGGCCTGGAAATCATTCAACTAGGCTTAGTTCGAAACGCTGCTGTAGATGACCAACAGGCCACGATCACCATGATCCTCACCACCCCCTTCTGCCCTTACGGTCCGGCCATGCTCGAAATGACTCGCCAGAAAGCGGAAAAAGCCCTAGAGATGCCTACCACGATCAAAATGGGCACGGAAATGTGGGATTTCTCTTATATGGAGGACGGCGCGGGCGAGGATTGGGGCTTGTATTACTAGTACGTAAAAAAAACATATTCGAATAGGAGTCCTCGCAAATTGCGAGGACTATTTATTTTCCGATTGGGCCGCGTTCGCCACCATATTCAAAATACCAACCAGCGGCCTCGGTACGATTGTTTACATTGATTTTGTTATAAATATTTTTCAGGTGGAAACGAACCGTGTTTTCACTCACCCCCAACAATTGGGCAATCTCGGTGTTTGTGTGACCGCGTGCCGCATGAGCCAGCACCTCTCGTTCACGGGTAGAAAGCTCTTCGACCGAGACGGTGCTTGCGCTCTTCACTGGCGCTACCCCCCGCCGGGAAGTGATCCAGCGCTGGGCCGCGCGTGGGAAAATAATGCGTCCCCCTGCCACTTGCTTGATGGAATCGATCAATTGAACAGGCGATTCCGTTTTGAGCGCAAACCCTTCCGCCCCCAGTTCCAGCGCGGATTGGATGCTGTCACCATCTCCAAACGCCGTCAAAACGACCACTCGCACGGGCAAATCCCGGCGACGAATTTCTTCCAACGCCTGGAAACCGTGATACGGCATCTCCAAATCCATCACCACCACATCGGATTCATATTTCTCCAGACACTCCAGCAATTCATCCCCGTTTTGCGCCAGGGCGACCACCTCAAACCCCGGTTCAGCCTCAAGCAGTCCTTTCAACCCCTGAAGGACGACGATATGATCATCGGCAAGGAGAATTCGGATCGAGTCAGACATGAGTTGGCACTTTAACGGTGATACGTGTTCCCTGTCCCGGCTGGCTATATAACTGGAATGTACCCCCCAACAAGGCCACACGGTCGCGCATCCCGCGCAAACCAATGTGTTCAACTCGTTCCGTCGCTTGCGGGCCTTCGAGCGGCGGTGGTTCAAACCCTTTGCCT
>DATDOR010000015.1:0-6141 GCA_035293165.1 Anaerolineales bacterium
AGGTGCGGGAATAGAGAGGGGATTCGTTCATGGTGTGATCAGACCCTAAGAAGCTGTCTGAAAAGCACTATCCTTGCCCAGACCCGAAAGGTTTTCATCAGGTTCTGGATGGATAAGGCGTCTGAAAAGCCCGAAAAATCACATTCAATAGGGATCTTTTGGAAACCTTTCGGGTCTTTGGGGACTTTTCAGACGGTCTCTTAGGGTCTGTTTCGGGAAAAAGACAGCCTGGTTTCCCTTTTATAAGGCAGGGACTGCCGTGACTGTTTCGGGCGCGGATTCACTGTCGGGGTTTTGAACTGATTTCCGGTTATTTTCGATATTCATCACCTCAGGGATGAAGAACCCGGCCACACCCACCAACGCACAGGCTGCCCCGGCAATGACGAACCAGATTTGTATGCTGGTCGCGTCGGCGAGCGGGCCAGCGATAAGCAATCCCAAAGGAGCCATCGCGCTGGATAGGCTGCCAATCAGCGTAAATACGCGCCCTTGCATGTCTGGCTCGACTGCACTCTGGAGGATGGCGTGAATCGGGCCGTTGACAATCGGGAGCATCAACGCCGCGCCGAAGGAACTGGCGACCGCATAGATAAACCCGGATGAGGGCAAAAATCCCAACATGGAGAATGCAACACCCAGCCCGATCAACCCTGTCATGGAAGTAACGATTTTCTTTCTAAAACCACCCCAAACACTGAGCGTAATCCCGCCCGCGAGCATTCCCAGGCCAAAGGCTGATTCAAGCCAGCCCAGTTCAGTCGCTCCCAGGCCAAAGTGGTCTGTGACCAACAGAGGAAGCAGGGAGGCCGCCGGGTTAAGCAAGAAGTTGATGAGCATCGCCAGGATCATGATCATTAGCATGCCGTGCCAATCCACAAAGTACCGAAAACCGTCTTTTAAATCGGAAAAGAATGACGCGACAGGGGAAATTTCTGTGCGGACGGGTTTCTTCACGGGTTCGGGAATGACGATGAACAAGAGGGGGACGATGGCAAACAACGCCGTCGTCACATCAATCATCAAGATCGCCTGTGTGGACATCCACGCAACGAGTAATGCGCCCAGTGGGGCAGAGATGATCCCCAACGCGCCTTGGAGCATCTGGTTAAAGCCCTGGACGCGGGTCAATTGATCTTTGGGGACCATCAGCGAGGTTGCGGCGGACATCGAAGGCCAGTGGAATGCGCCTCCCAACGAACGAAGAAACATCAGCCCGTAAATCGTCCAGATTTCTGCGCGGCCAATGGCGAACAAATAGGCTAGCAAGATGGTGACGAGGGCGATCATCCCATCGGCAACAAGCATCACCCACCGGCGATTCCACCGGTCAACCAATGGGCCGACGAATGGGCCAAGAAAAACCTGGGGCAAAAAGCCCATCAGGGATGCGGTAGCCAGTACAGTCGCAGAACCGGTTTGCTGGGTCAGCCACCAGATGAGCGCAAACTGTACCAACTGGCTGCCAAATAGAGAGATGGCCTGCCCGCTCCAGATGGTGAAAAAGCGGGGCTTCCAGTTGGTTTCGTTCCAGGATATCAAAGGCATTTCAAACTCCTTTTATTTTTGGTGACGAGACTTCCGAAGTTTGGATATTTACGTACCCAGACATATCCAGTAGAAACTTCGGAAGTCTGCCCCTTTACGAGAAACAAGCGCGTGAATAAACGTGCGCGTATACGCCTTTAGATTTTGTTACAAAAATTTAAATAATCTAAAGCAGAGGTGTAACCGTTCACTTGGTGAGGGGATTATCCAAAAAAATGGTGTCCGCAGGGGGTGTACACCCCCTGCGGACACCATTTTTTTGGGTTCTTACCCCCTTCAAGTGGGGGAACTGAACGGTTACGCAGAGGTTTAGGATATATCAATTATTCTAAAGGATTATTTAGAAATGTCAAGGGGTATGTTTAATATTATTCACTATCCCTTTGTAATTCTTAATTCGTAATGCATATGTTTCAAGAAAATTGAACCGGTTTTTGAGTTTTTTGGGGAGGATAGACTTCCGAAGTTTGAGTAAAAGGCTTCTAGCCCTACCAGGAGTTGAATCTTCGGAAGTCTTAAGTCGTTGAGATTATTACTGCATCCGGTCGGCCAGCACCGCTTTCACCGCGTCACTGGCCTTAAAGGTGCCCAACACCCAAACCGACTCGATAACCTCATCCGCCAGTTCTGGGGGAATGTCATTCGACAAATTCAACACACCGATCACCGAAAACTTCATCTTATTTCCAGCAGCTTTCGCCTTTTCCAACGATGAACGGTTATAGGCAAAAATGCCAATGCCAAACGAATGGCGTGACACCGACTGCTGCAACTCAAAATCATGCGATGTGATTTGGTTGCGGACCGCCGTGCGAATGAAGTCGGTGCGGTTCGTGTACAACCCTTCCTGGACGAGCAAGTCAATCTTGCCCAGGTCTACGGGACTCAGGTTGATCGTAATTTTTTCAGTGTCTGCCATTTTATTGCTCCTTACTTGTAACTACAGAGCCTGGAGTGAAAAAACCGAAAAACGGTGTACGTGGGGGTGTACACCCCTACGTACACCGTTTTTCGGCGGCACCACTACCTTTTGAAGGACTAATAATTCTGCGGTCATCGTTACACCTCGTTTTACCATCCGTGTGGATGGTACATGGATGTCATTGAGCGTATTTTACTCGATCCATAGCGTTTGTCAAGAGTATTTCATCCCCTCACCATCCATTTGGATGGTAAGGGGATGTTTTAACTCTCTCCATGCCCTCCTCCCCTCCCAAACCCAAAAAGGGTATACTCAGACGAATCCCAAATTCCTGATACTCCCATGCAATTAGACCTCAACCCCCAACGCCCCTCCCCTCTCCCCAAAATCCTCATCGCCCTAGTGGTCTTCATCATTGCGGGTGGGTTTGCCCTCCGCTTTCTCATTCCTCGCATTGCTTATGGCAGCACCGCCCGCATGTTCAACATCCGCACCTGGTTCGCCGACCCATCCGCCCACCCGGAATGGTGGGTCCACATCAATACCACCTGTGGAGCTGCCCCGATGATCATACCCACCACAGGGTACATCGGCGTCGGATTTGGGGACAGTTTCCGTCCTGGACACAATCACACCGGGTACGATATCTTCTCCCCGGACGGCGAGGAGAACGCCACCTCGGTTGTGGCCGCTTACGATGGCTACCTGATCCGCGAGGGGGACTGGCGCAGCGCGGTCATCATCCGCCACCCGGACTTCCCGGATTTCTCTGGCGTGCCCGCAGGCGTTTCCGGCAACCAAATTTGGACGTACTACACCCACATGGCCTCTGCCGATGGCACAGTCTCCTATATCTCCACGGACTTTCCCCCAGGAACGCGCGAAGTCTTCGTCAAGGCGGGCACCTTGCTTGGCTACCAGGGCACGTGGTCAGGGGATCCGGGGAACCCTGTCGGGTTGCATCTGCACTTTTCCGTCGTCAAATCCACGCTCGATGGCGGATACATGAACGAAACCGAAATTGCCAACACCTACGATCCCGCCCCCTTCCTCGGAGTCACTCCTGATGAAGAAGGGTTTATCATCTGTCGTACTCCATAACCTTATGTCGGACAACACTAGCCGTACACGCACTGTCTCCTGGCACGACCCCCAGGTTTATCTTGAAAATCTCCAAACGATGGACGGAATCACATTTCTCCGTTCAATTGTGGAAGGAAAAATGCCTACTCCACCCATCGGGATTCTGCTCGACTTTTCGCTTGAGCAAATAGAACCAGGGCGTGCTGTTTTCATCGTCAAACCTGCGGAACAACACTATAACCCAATTGGGGCAGTACAAGGCGGATTAGCCGCGGCCGTCCTCGACGCGGCGATGGGTTGTGCGATCCAGTCCACACTTCCGGCGGGAGTCGGGTATACCACCGTTGAACTTCACCTGAATTACATCCGCCCGATCACGAACGATACAGGCCCCTTGACCGGGATCGGCAAAATCATTCACAGTGGGCGGCGTATCGCTACTGCCGAAGGCCATCTGACCGACACCAGCGGGAAACTGTATGCCCACAGCACCACGACCTGTATGATTTTTCAACCGTAGGTGAATCCATCCCCCCAACCCTGGTCGCTGACTTTATTGTAGATGCCAGCGGACGCACCTCCCAAAACGCCGACTGGCTTGCCGCGCTCGGCTACCCCCGCGCGGAAACCACCGTCGTCAAACCGCCCCACAACCCGCGAGGGGGCGCGCTCTTACCTGCTGAAAATGGGCAATGGATGGTTACGCTCGCCGGGACAAATACCTGTTACCCGCCCACTCACTCTATCATCCAAATATTCTCTTTTCTGCCCTCTTGCAATACAATGGACAATAGGGAGTAAAATTAACCCACAAACTTGCCATGTGCCACTTGCTGATTTGCCACTTGTTGATTAATAAGGAGCTATGATGACCACCACTTGTACCCATCTCGATCAAATCAACGAAAACGTCGCCCCTCGTACTGAGGGTTGTGAAGAATGTATAAAAATTGGAGGCTGGTGGGTCCGTCTGCGCCTGTGCCTGATTTGCGGACACGTCGGATGCTGCGATTCTTCTCCAAATCGGCATGGAACCAAACACTATCACGAAACAGGACATCCAATTATGCGATCCTTTGAACCGGGACAGGACAATATGTGCTGGTGTTTTGTAGACGAAGTGCCGGTGTAATATGGAGCCTGTCTCCCACCCCACCACCCTTGTCATTTTCGGCGCGTCCGGCGACCTGACCCAGCGCAAACTCATCCCTGCTTTGTTCAGTCTCTATCAAAAAGGGATGCTCCCTCAGAAAACGCGCATTGTTGGCTTTGCGCGCCGGCCCTGGGATCACGACAAATTTCGAGGTGTGTTACTGAAGGGGATGCAACAGTTTGCCCCCAAACTGTTCGATGCCCAGGCTTGGGAAACCTTTGCCGGGCAAATTTTTTACTCGCGCGGCAACCTGGATTCGCGAGAAGATTACGATCACTTGCAAACTTTCCTGAACGAACTGGAGGGGAAACCGGCCAATCGCCTGTTTTACTGTGCGACTTCCCCGGAGTTTTTCCCCCTCATCGTCGAGCAATTGGGTCAACGCGATATGCAAAAAGAAGAAGACGAACAATGGGTACATATCGTCATCGAAAAACCTTTTGGGCACGATCTGGCCTCCGCTTTGGAACTTAACCATAAAGTCCAGTCGGTTTTCCAGGAAGATCAGGTTTACCGGATTGACCATTACCTGGGCAAGGAAACCGTCCAAAACCTGCTCACATTCCGCTTTGCCAACACCATTTTCGAGCCGCTTTGGAACCGCAATTACGTGGATCACGTGCAGATTACGAACGCGGAAACGGTAGATGTCGGCTACCGCGCGGGGTATTACGAAGAGTCGGGAGTCGTCCGTGATATGTTTCAGAATCACCTGTTGCAACTCGTCGCCCTCACCGCGATGGAACCGCCCGCCACGTTCAACGCAAAAGCGCTCCGCGACGAAACCGTCAAAGTCCTGCACGCCATCTCCCCAATCAACATGAAGGATACCGTTTGGGGCCAGTATCGCAAATACCGGGACGCGGAAGGCGTCGCGCCCCGCTCTCGCACGCCGACCTTTATCGCCATTAAATTATTCGTGGATAACTGGCGCTGGCAGGGTGTCCCGTTTTACATTCGTTCGGGAAAGGCGCTGACTGCCAAAACAACTGAAATCACACTGGCATTCAAACAAGTCCCCCATCTGCTTTTCCCTGACAATACCAGTCCCCACCCCAACCGTCTTTCGATCTGTATCCAACCCGACGAAGGGATTCATCTGACGTTCGAGACCAAAATCCCTGGAGGGGGGATGCGCTCCAAATCGGTGGACATGGACTTCCACTACAACGACATCGGGGAACACGTCCTCCCCGATGCATACGAACGCCTGCTCCTGGACGCCCTCAAAGGGGACGCCTCCCTCTTCACCCGCAGTGATGGCATCGAACGCGCCTGGCAGTTGGTGGATCCCATCCTACAAGCCTGGGAGCGTAAAGAAAGCCCTCCTCTTTGCTTTTACGAATCTGGGACTTGGGGACCTTCCGAAGCGGATGAATTAACGTCATGTGATGACCGTTCATGGGTTCTCGGGTGTGGGGAATAGCCTAAATCT
>DATDOR010000016.1:0-2817 GCA_035293165.1 Anaerolineales bacterium
CGCCTGGACGATCAACGATCCCGATGAAATGCGAATGCTCATCGACATGGGCGTAGACGGAATCATGACCGATAGACCAGACCTTCTCCTGGAGATTCTCGGACAGCGATAATGAAATACACCTTCACTTATCAAGGAAAAACCTACGAACTGACCCTGATCTACGCCACTGCGACAGGAAATACAACTGCATCTCCGCTCAGTGCAAGCCCCAACGGCTACCGCGTGGCCTACCAGGGGGGCGAATACACTCTGACAGGAGTCGAACCCACCCTCACAGGGATTCGGTTCCGATTAAACGGCGTGGCACATACCCTACACGTCTCTGCTGACAGGGATACGCGCTGGGTCGCCTTCAACGGACATACTTATGCCCTCAAACGTGAAACCCGTACTCGCCGCTCCCAGAGTGCAGGTGATGACAACCCCGAAGGCATTCTCCACGCCCCCATGCCCGGCCAGGTCCGCGCCGTCAACGTTCAGGCCGGTGACCCCGTCACCAAAGGCCAGACCCTCCTCCTTCTCGTAGCCATGAAAATGGAAATCCGCATCCAGGCCCCCTGTGATGGTACGGTTACGAAAATTGCCGTCACAGTCGGAGAGCAGGTGGATAAGGAACAAATATTACTGGAGATTGGAGATTAGTGATTGGTTTACCCAAATCACTAATCTCCAATCTCGGAGTCCCTATGCCCGGAAAATTCTACGATGACCTCACCCCCGGCCAAATCATTAAGCACCCCAACGGCCGCACCGTCACCGAAATGGATAATGTCCTCTTCAACGCCCTGACGATGAACACCCAGGCGCTGCACCTCAACGAAGACTTCGCCAGTAAGACCCAGTTCGGCCAGCGCATTTTCAACGGCGTTTTCACGATGGCGCTCGTCGTCGGCATTTCTGCTTCCGAAATCACCGACGGCACCATCGTCGCCAACTTAGGCTACGAAAACGTCCGCCACCCCGCCCCCGTCTTTCACGGCGACACCATCTACGCTGAAACCGAAGTCCTGGACAAACGCGAATCGAAAAGCCGCCTCGACGCAGGCATCATCCGTCTCAAACACACCGGGCGCAAGCAGGATGGGTCGGTGGTGGTGGAGTTGGTTAGGACGGTGATGTTTTTGAAGAAGGTAGACCAGTAAATAAAGTACACAAGTACACAGATACACAAGTTATCCTGCCTGTCCACCCTGTTTACTTGTATACCACGAAGGAACTCTCATGCCCAATCTCCGCCGCTCTCTCCTCTACATGCCCGGCACCGACTGGCGTAAAATCGAAAAAGCCGCCATTGAACTTGGCGCCGATAGCATCTGCCTGGACCTCGAAGATGGCGTCGCCCTCAACGCCAAAGCCGAAGCGCGGGATACGGTTGTCCGTGCCTTGCAAACCCTCGACTTCCGCCGTTCTGAAAAACTCGTCCGCATCAACTCAATGGACTCCGGCCTTGCCGAAGAAGACCTCGCCGCTGTCCTCCCCGCCCATCCAGATGGGCTCGTCGTCCCCAAAGTGCGTAACGCCAACCACGTCCAATGGCTGCACGAACAACTCTCCTCTGGCGAAGACCGGTATGGGTGGAAGCGCGGCAGTCTGAACTTGATCTTGATCATCGAATCCGCGCGGGGAATCGTCGAATTGGACGAAATCGTCAAAGCCTCCACGCGCATCGCCGCCCTCGTCTTCGGGGCGGAAGACTTCGCCAGCGACATCGGCGCAGTACGGACGAAGGAAGCGTTCGAGGTGCTGTACGCCAGGAGCAAAGTCGTCACCTACGCCAAAGCGCGCGGGATACAGGCAATAGACATCGTATACCCTGATTTCCGCGACCCCGAAGGGTTCACCGCCGAAGCCCGCCAGGGGATGATGATAGGATACACCGGCAAGCAACTCATCCACCCTGACCAGATTCCGCTCATCCACGCGGTGTACAAACCCACCCCGGAAGAAATCGCCCACGCCCGCCGCGTGATGGAAGCTCATGAGGCATACCAAAAATCCGGCACCGGCGCGTTCGCGCTCGATGGGAAGATGGTGGATATGCCTGTGGTGAAGCAGGCGGAGTTGGTGCTGGATAGGGCGGGAGTTCCATTAGACCGATGACAGAACATAGACGACCGCTTATTTTGGCTTTTGTCACCGACCTATACTTTTCCCCACGCATTGAGAGCGCGGCGGAGGGGATTGGGTTTCAAGTCCGGTTGATCGAGGTGGAGAGCCAAATCGCGCCTTTCGACCCGTCTTCGCCGGAGAAACAACTGGCCGAGCATTTGGAAGGCCAAACCGGGATTCTAATCGAGAAGGTGACAACCTGGCAGCCCGCGTTGATGATATTTGACTTGAACAACGCAGACATACCCTGGGAAACATGGGTTCCGGTGTTGAAATCCTCACCAGCAACCCGGCGTATCCCAATTATGGCCTTTGGCTCGCATATGGATGTGGCGACGATGACGCGGGCAAAGGAGGTGGGCACGGACGTGGTACTGGCGCGGTCAGCCTTCGTTGGCGATCTGCCGAAGCTGATCCGAAAGTATGCGCACATCCCCGATCGGGGTGCGATAGCCGAAGCGTGTGAGGGGGAGTTATCTGAGTTGGCGTTGGAGGGGATCCGGTTGTTCAACGAAGGGAAATATTTCGAGGCGCACGAGGAATTGGAACATGCCTGGAACGAGGACAGCGGTGCAGCAAAGGAATTATACCGGGCGATTTTGCAGGTGGCGGTAGCGTATTTACAGATTGAGCGGGACAATTACCGGGGAGCGGTGAAGATGTTTTTACGGATGCGACAGTGGTTGGAGCCACTGCCGGACATTT
>DATDOR010000017.1:0-8098 GCA_035293165.1 Anaerolineales bacterium
GTCTGTAAAGGTCAGGAAGGCGGGAATGAGTTGGATACCCAGAAAATACAAGACCACCCAAAATGCACGGATTCGCGGCCAGGTCGGGACAATCCAGATTAAAATAAGGGTTCGGATGCGTCCTTCGGGAAATAGCGCCAGATATGCTCCCATAACGCCAAAAATCGCACCACTAGCCCCAATCCCGGGGACATAGGGGTCAACCCAGGAACGCACCATCGTACTCAAAATATCCGCACAAACCCCACAGAGTAAGTAAAAAAGTAGAAACCGCAACGGCCCGCAGGCATCTTCGACTCTCCGGCCAAATACCCACAGCGCGATCATATTGTCTAACAAATGGGTAAACCCCCCATGCAGAAACATATGGGTGATGGAGGCAAGCGCGGCCGAACCACTTCCAGCCAAAACGATAGCAGGTGTGGAACCGAAACGATAATAAAAAGTTGAGTAGTTCCCAAATCATTTGCCTTCCTGCGGCTCGATTTTATTGGGATAGAGGGCAAAGGTCAAGGAAAGGAAAACACCCAGTTCATAAACCGGGTGTTAAGTGGGCGGAAAGGGACTCGAACCCATGACCTCATCTTTGTAAGAGATGCGCTCTAACCAACTGAGCTACCCGCCCCTGCATTGGCATTTTACCGCAGATGTCTGAAATTGGGGAAGTAAAATTCATTCTCCCCTGCATTTGCGCCTGTCTTCTGGATATGCTAAACTGAATGATAATGTCAAAAGGAAATGGCACTCATCTTTCATACGATGACCGGATTCGTAAAGCTTACCCGAATCTTTCTAAAAGTTTCGTCCGATTAGCAGATTACTTACTGGATTCGTATATTGATGCGGCCTTTATGACAGCAACTGAACTCGGCCACAAAGTAGACCTGGATGCAACGACTGTTGTACGTTTTTCCCAACATTTGGGGTATTCCGGCTATCCCGATTTGCTACGCGACATTCGCGAACGTGTCCGCGAACAGATCATGACCCGGCCACAAGCCGCCCAGAAAGACTCTATAGCTCGTGTCGTACGTACCGCGTTGCAGGAACTCCGCACCATATTCGGGCAGACATATTTGCTTCTGGATGTGGATGTGATGGCTCGTTTGGTGGACAAAATTGGAGCCTCTCGCAAAATCACGATCTTGCCGGACATTCTTGCTCAACCCTCCGGGTATACGCTAATGAACTTACTCGAACGAGGAAAATTTCTTGTCTCGATGGCCCAAACTTCGGCCATCGATCTCGCGCGTGTTGTTCAGGCTGCCGAAAAAGACGACCTGCTCCTTGCTATAGACGTGAGCGGGGACGCACCTTACATTGCCAATGCCCTGTCGGAAGCCCGTTCACGAAATATCACAACCGCGGCGATTGTAGGTTCTGCTTCCAGCCAGGCAGCACGTTCCTCGGATTTTGTGCTCATCGTTCCCGTACAACCCACTATCGAATTGCGGATGATGTTAGTCAATGGGGTCGTATACGCACTCTGTCAGGCCCTCCAATGGCGCTTTGCCTCTCGTTTCACTGGAACCAATCAAGCTATTTCCAGCCTCACCGAAAAGATTCAACATACGCAAGAATAGAGTAAAATGGGGTCTATGCGCCTTATTCGTTACCAAAAGCCCAGACAACCCATTTCCCAGGGGTGGCTTTACGATGATCATGTTGGGCCTGTGGAAGGGAGTTTGATGAGTGAATTTCGGCGAATGGAAGCCAACATTCCACTCACTGAGGTTCAACTACTTGCGCCCACCCAACCCGGTAAGATTATCTGCGTTGGGCGAAATTATGCAGCACATGCGAAAGAACACAATGCTGAAGTTCCTGAGTCTCCCCTGCTTTTCCTCAAACCACCGTCTTCGGTAATTGGTCCGGACGCGGCCATCCGCCTACCGCCCCAATCTAAAAGAGTCGAGCATGAAGCCGAACTGGCTGTCGTCATCGGAAAGTCAGGGCGGTGGATTTCCCCTCAGTATGCCCTCCAACATATCTTAGGCTACACCCTCGCAAACGACGTAACCGCTCGTGATTTACAGCGAAAAGATGGCCAGTGGACGCGCAGTAAAGGCTTTGATACTTTCTGTCCACTTGGGCCGTGGATTGAAACCGAATTCGACCCTGCAGATGCCCTGCTCACCTGCCATGTCAATGGGGATATGCGCCAAATGAGCTCGACGCGGGATATGGTCTTTTCTGTTCGGCAGTTGATCGCCTTTGCCTCCACGATTATGACTCTCGAACCTGGCGATGTCATCTTAACCGGTACCCCGGCCGGCGTGGGGCCACTGATCCCGGGCGACATTGTAGAAGTCAGCATCGAGGGCCTGGGAACCTTACGGAACCCTGTCGAATCTGATAAACCCCATGAGTTTTGATAATCTAAACCTGGATATTCGCACGGCGGTCATTACTGCGACGGTCCTGTTTTTCTTCTTTGCCTTGTTGTCTGCGTGGGGAGGATACCGGACGATTCGTTCTGCACGTAAAATTCACTTTTATCGTTTGCGGCAGGAAGGGATGGTGCGTGGGTGGCGGTTATTATTTGGGGCGCTATTTTTCATTATTTTGGGGATGGCTACGAATACCTATGCAGAACCCATAGCCTACAGCTTTTTCCCGCCAACAGCGACACCTACCCTCACTCCGACGATTACCCTTACCCCTACCATAACCGTAACGCCCTCGGTTACTCTTACTCCGACGATTACCGAAACTCCATCGGTTACGAATACGCCAACACCTACTGCAACTCCGCCCATCCCCCTGGCGATTGAATCGCTCTTTGAAAGCACTTTGGAACCCAATCCGAATTCAATATTTAGCGAACTCACTTTTACCGGTGGAATTGACGAGAACTATCTCCCCCTCAACGCGACCACTGTGTTTACAAACCCTGTGGGACATGTGTATGCCCTATTTAGCTATGATCAACTCCTGGATGGTGTTCAATGGACTGCTTTGTGGTTTCGCGAAGGTGAGTTTGTCCATTCGGAATCTTTTCCCTGGGATGGTGGGACGGGTGGAATTGGATACACGGATTGGAATCCGACACCAGAAAACTGGCTGCCCGGCGAATACACCATATACATGTACTTGTACCTGCAATTATTCCAGACAGGTAGTTTTACGGTTGTTGGCGATCCGCCAACACCTGAACCTACTACGTCCCCGACCATTACCTTATCTCCAACCATTACACCTTCCCCGACCCCTACGATAACATTGACCCCAACACCTGGCCCAAGCCCCACCAAAACTCCCCTCCCAACTCCTACGTCGACGCCGAGCCTTACGCCAAAACCAACTTCTCCGCCGACGATCACCCCTACCCCGACCATCACCCGCTCGCCTACCGGAACGCCATTTACACCTTCTCCCACCATTACCCGCTGGCCGACGATTACCAATACACCGATCCCTTCCAAAACGCCGACAAAGACACAGACTCCCTGATAAATTGGGCTCTTTGGGATTTGCCGTGGTTGCCTCCCCGCCGATTCCCAAAGAACCATAAATTGATTACACCAGTCTATCTCCCATTGGAAATAGGGCTTGTGCGATTTGGGAGGCAATCCAGGCATTGTTCTTCAGTAACCCCAAATTAGCATGTAAACTAGCCTTGCCGGTCAATTCGCTGACACGGCTCAATAAAAAGGGCGTTACGGCTTGTCCGCGTATGTGGTGTTCTCGTGCTTCGGAGAGGGCCTGTTCAATAGCCTGATTTACTACATTGGCGGGAAGTGCGTCGTCCGGTGGAGGAGGAACTGTGACCAGCACCGTACTTTGCATCCCCAATTCCCAATGGGCAAGTGCAATAGCTGCAACTTCGTTCGCAGAATCAGCGCGGGCGCTCACTGGAAGGCCACTCTCGTGTGAGTAAAAGGCCGGAAATTCATCCGTTTGATACCCGATGACCGGAACTCCCACCGTTTCCAGGTATTCCAGCGTTCCGGGTAAATCCAAGATGGCTTTTACACCTGCACAAACAACGATGGTGGGAGTGATAGCCAGTTGTGGAAGATCAGCGGAGACATCGAAGGGCGGTTCACGGTGGACCCCGCCAATCCCGCCGGTAGCAAAGACCCGGATGCCGGCTTTATCGGCGGCGAAAAGCGTGGCTGCTACGGTTGTTCCTCCGGTTTGTGAACCGCTCGCCCCCCCTGCCAGGGCAGGAGCAAAATCCCGAACGCTAATTTTGCGGACGTTCGTAGCCGTCGCCAGTTTTTCGAGTTGATCATCATTTAATCCAACCCGGATTTTCCCTTCCAATACGGCAATTGTGGCAGGAATACTTCCGGCTTGCCTGACCTGGCTTTCCATATCTCTTGCCAGCGCCAGATTCTCAGGATGTGGCAGGCCGTGCGTGATGACGGTTGACTCAAGCGCGACCACAGGAGCTTTTTTTTGCAGAGCACGAGAGACTTCACTCGAGAGGACAAAACTCGTCGGAAGCCGCTGGAAGCGATCAATCAATTGTGAGCACATCAGGATGGAGGTTGGAACTCACTGAGGTGCTTAATGGCTGCCTCCAATTCCTCTGGAGGCGTTTGTTTGTTTCTCAAATACCAATCCCGAGCGCTCTTAAGTTTTTCCCGGTAGGCGAGCATCAAATCATGCTTGACTTGAGGGGGGTCAATATCGAATCTTGGACTTCTCATGGATTGAGGAAAACTGCCTCTCCTTGAGAGACCTAAATTTTCAAGAGAAGCAACAACTTTAAGGGGATCAGTCTCCATATCCTCAAGTATATATTTGGGATTGGCCCTTCGAATGTGTTTATATGTAGCGATTGGGACGGTTTTCATCAAGCGCTCCAGTTCATTCAAGCGACTCTTGCGTGATAACTGAGCTAATTCTAATGGGCTGCCTTGGATGCGGTTCTGGACGGTTAATTCAAAAGCTGTTTTATGTTGTAAGGGGATCTCTTCTGGGGTTTCCCATGTGCCGACCCCTACCCAATGAACATCATAGCCCCGTTTGATCCCATCCTCCGGGTTTCCCTGGACAGCGTTCGTCAGGTCTGCGCGGGATAAATAAATGGTGTTGACGTTTGGCATCGGACTCTGTCCAGCTGTTTCATCCATTCTCCCTCGAATCTCGGCGAATTCCTGGGGACTGACATTCGCAAGGAATTCATCGAGGGTATGCCGGCCTATCCAAATTCCAACTGCAGGAAAAATACCTTGTTTTGCCGTATCTGTCCAGGGGCGATTGATCTGGTTGTAGACAAGATTTCTAATGGCCTCCTCCAACTCATCCCGGTCAAAAGACACCCTTCGAGGAATCTGTGGGATAGATGATTTCCCATTGTCATCCACAGGATGTAGCGGTTCGTCCGTAACTACCGGTCCTTGATGGATGCTGAAGACAGCACTCAGGTTTTTTGCTGTCACGGTAATCCCATCTTTGGTGCGCCCACGAATGGTTTGTTCGTCAATAAACTGGTCGCGCCGGTCAAAAATTGCATGTCCATCCGGTTGTTTGGGGGAGAGATTCCTTACTGTCCGTAACCGCTCAAACCCCTCAAGCAAAACGGTTTTATCCTCAGAGAGGATCACATGTGGCTGCCCATTGATTTTCTCGAAGAGGGCTGCGTTTTCCAGGTAAACCAATATCTTTCCAGGACCGCCAATTTTGATAACGGGTGAATTTTTATGTCTGGCAGCGATTTCCCCGTCTGAGATTTGGACTCTTTCTAAAGGCCCGATGAAAGCTGCCCGGCGAATGAACTTACGAGATATTTTGGTGTCTTTTAATTCAAAAATATCATCCAGATAGATCCCTGCCCATTGATATGCGATCCAGGCAGCCAGTCCGATCACAAGCACATGGCGGAAGATGTCCGGTGCAAAAAAGGGGGCAATCAAGGCAACCATCGTTTGGAGCATCTGTTGAAAGAGCATCAATGTTCTGACCATCAACTGGGTTGAAAAATTATCGCCAGGGGGGAAAGTAAACCAGGGTTCAATGTCAGCCAGTTGAGGAAAGTGTGAAGTATAAGCCGCAATCCACCAGATCATAAACCCAATGACAAACAACATACTTCTGACCATACGTCCGGTTGGATTGATTTTGAAGAATGGCTCAATAATGACATCAAAAAGGTCTAAAACCATATTGGCAACGGTTTTAGCAAAATTGACAAATCCCTTCACCGACCAGGATTCCTCACGATTTGCAGTCTCAGGAGGATTGGGTTGTCTTTGATTCGCTTGTGCCATTTCTCAATTACTCCTGATCCACTCAATAAGGCCAGCGAGGTCAAGTCTTTCATTCGCAAGCTGCTGGTGCAATTCCGGGTCGCGCAAGCATTGATCCAGGGAACCGCGCACCATATATTCCAGGGTTGTTTCGAGGTTGGGTTTAGCCGGTTGATCAGGTGGCGGATGAAGGAGGTGGTACCCCAAAAGACGCGATGCGGAATCGGCAAAGTTTGCTAACGCCTTTTCCGCCCCATTGAGTTCCGCGTAGCTTCGCTCTTGTTCGACAAAACGAGCTTCTTCCCTTGCTCGCTCTAACCAGTTCGCTTGCCACTGCTCGAAGAGTTTTTGGTCTACGTGATTTTCAAACCGGGGAGCTATAACTAAGGCGGCTAACACCTCAATCCCTCGTTCTTTCAATAGCTTATATTCAGGGCTTAACATTGAGTTCCCTGTGGGACGGCCAAATTCGTCTATTTGCTCCACAGTTTCTTTAGTCATTCTAAAATGCACAGCCTGTCCGATGATTTCAAAGGCGGTTCTGCGATTTCGATCTGCTGGATTCAGACTGGTAAACGTGAATAACTCTTCAAATGTGAATTTTCTCAAGTGTTCACGCCAGACTTCAACCGCCAGAAAAGCTGGGAGCCGATTCCACTCAACCCGCCGTTGGTCACTGCCATAAGATTCCTCAGGGTCAATACTGGTATGCTGGATCGCTTTCTTCACCGCTTCCGAATTGTACCCAAACCCCGATTCCACCTCTTCACGCCGTGAGTATTTTTGAACCACTCTTTCAAATAGCGATTCTGGTTTTGTCTCTTGAGTTTCCTCCTGGGGTAAACGTTCAAGGCGAAACAGTACAAAAATATTAGGCACAACCTCAACCCCATCCCGTGTCAATGCACTGGTTTGCCAACGGCGCTCCTGTCGTTTTGTTAAATCTTCGGGTGTTTCATCTTCCAGTAGATTCTTTGTAAAAGGATCTTCATTTCCAAAAGGGCCAAAAAAATTTCGTTGCCGGTGCAAATCAACAATCCCCCCCACTTTTTCAAATCGGCCTAAAAATGCTACCCCCGGCCCAACTACACGTGTGACCTTCATCGCAGTTTGCAAAACGGCTGCACTCGCAGTATCTAAAAGTATCACGCCAGGGCCGATCTTTTCCAATTCGCGCTCTCCCCGGACGATTTTGCCGTCATTGATAAAAATGGCCGGCCCATGTCTATCAAAGAGGTATAAAAATAATCGCCAGGCTGCATGAAGGCGTTCACGGGTATGCTTAAGCGGCAGGGTAAATTGAGCAAAGAAAATCATGGCAGGAATGAACAACAACCCAAATAAGACCAGATCGCCCAAAATAGCCGAAATGCTGGCAGGCAAGGGTACCGCCTCTCGTATATCGGCAGGGAGGAAGGGGCCAAAGAATGTTAGACCGAGGAAGATAATCACATCCTGAAATGTTGGCCACCCTGTACGATACACCTGGTATACATAGATAATCAGAACGATGAGGGAATAAAAAAAGATACGGCGTTTGGGATCACGAGTATAACGGTCAAACATAAAAAGATTTTATACTAAAAATGAGAATTTTAGCAACTCATTCCATCCATAGACTTGATAAAATGCCTGCTATGCCAGAATTCTATCGTGTTGAAACCCACTGCCATACCATTTTCTCCAAAGACAGCCTCACACACCCCGCCGATCTCCTCGCCGCCTGCCGGAAAAAAGGGCTTGATCGGGTAATCATCACCGATCACAACACCATCTCCGGCGCGGTCGCCGCGAATGAACTCGATCCCGATCGCGTCATCATCGGGGAAGAGATCATGACCCGCGCGGGGGAACTGCTCGCCGCATTTGTTCTGGAAGAAGTCCCAGCCGGGCTAACC
>DATDOR010000018.1:0-4560 GCA_035293165.1 Anaerolineales bacterium
GTCTGGTGGCCGTCTTCCAACACCACCCCACGCCGCCAGGTGGATAGTTGATCTTCATCTGGACGCCGGGCAACAAGAACCCTGTACTCTTTTTCATGCCCAAATTTAGGGTGGGTTAACCGGTTGGCGAGTTCACCATCATTGGTGAGCAGGATCAATCCCTCGCTTTCCGTGTCCAGCCGCCCAACAGGGAACAGGCGCGTCTCGGAAGGAACCAGGTCGAGGACGGTGGGGCGTGGGTCAGGGGATTCAACGGCGGAGATGACGCCGCGTGGTTTGTAAAAAGCGATATATTTGAGGGGTTCGGGGGCAGCGATGCGGCGTCCGTCCAGGAGGATGGTGTCTTTGTGGGGGTCGGCTTTTGTGCCGGGGAGAGCGACCCGTCCGTTAACGGTCACCCGTCCCTGCTCAATCAGGGAATCGCAATCCCGCCGGGAGCCGATCCCGGCGCGGGCAAGAATTTTTTGGAGTCTTTCTTCCATTGTTGGCTCTATAAGGAATTCGTAACTGCTCAGGATAAAGCTGAGTAACCTCCGAAAAAAAGGTGTGCGTGGGGGTGTACACCCCCACGCACACCTTTTTTTCAGGTCTTTTCTACCCTGGGCTTAGAATAGGTCAGGCGGTCGGGGTTAAACTGTAAAAGTGATAATGATTCCGGCTTTGTTTAGCAATATACATGGCAGTGTCGGCATGATTGACGAGGACATCGCCATCTTCTCCGTCTTTTGGATAGAGGCTGATGCCAATGCTCAATGATAGATGAAATTCTTGTTTTTTCACCGAAAAAGGGATGCCAACCACTTCGAGGAGTTTTTCGGCGACGGCAATACAATCATTGGGGGTGGAGATGCTTTCTAAAATAATGGTGAATTCGTCGCCGCCCATGCGGGCGACGGTGTCGCTTTTTCGCATACATTCTTCGAGTCGAAAGGCGACGGTTTTAAGGATTTGATCGCCTGTGGCATGACCATATTCATCGTTAATTTGTTTGAAGTGATCGATATCCAAAAATAGAATGGCTAAAACACCGTGATAACGCCGGGCACGGGCTAATGCTTGTTTGAGCCGGTCAAAAAAAAGGATGCGGTTGGGCAGGTTAGTGAGCGCATCGTGTGTGGCAAGATAGCGCATTTGTTTTTCTGCCTGGACACGTTCGGTGGCATCGCGTAAAGAGACGAGAAAGACGGATTCGCCATGCCAGATGGTATCACCGACGCGCATTTCTGCGAATCGTTCGCCCCCATGCTTCCAGATGTCAATTTCGATAGTGTCATCCGCTTGTATGGGGAACCCAAAATCTTTGCCAATTAATTCGGAGACAGGAGTATCAAAGAGTCGTTCTGCGGCGGGATTGGCAAAGCGAATCACGCCTTTTTGGTCCACAATTAGAATCCCATCAGCATTTCGTTCAATCAGGGTGTTGAATTGGGTTTGGTGAGCTTCGAGTTCCTGGTTTTTCTGTCGGAAGGTCATACAACGACGTTGCCGTTCAATGGCATTTGAAATGGCTCGAGATAGAAGAGGTTTGTTGAGCAAAGATTTCGGTAAATAATCCTGTGCTCCCGAATGAAGTACCTGCGAGGCAAAAGTTTCATTTTCCTCATCGGTGAAGAGTAAAATAGGCAGTTGGGGAAGCGCGTCGCGTAGGATTTGGAGGAATTCTAAATCCTGTTCATTGATGGTTGCTGTGTCAAGCAGAATGGCCCCAAGCCCTTCACTATCCACAACCAGAGGCGTATGATGGGTTTGTTCCAGGGTTTGCATATCGACTTGGAAGTCCTTCAGGTCTCTTAACAGCGTATAGATTTGACTGGCTGCCTGGCTGGTATTTTCAATGAGTAAAACTCGTTGGTTATGTTTATCCATTGGATCACCTTCTACAATTCTTGAGTAGGTCGGACTACATTTCGGGTTCCATTTCTTCGTCGGACTGCTCACCGTCTGTAGACGTTTCAATATTCAGATGCGGCAACTCGTCCAACGAAGCCAATCCAAAATGCTGTAAAAACTCTGGGGTGATACTGTAAAGGATCGGACGACCTGGGGAGGAGGAACGACCGACATCCTGCACCAATCCCTTAGAAAGCAAACTTTTGAGCGCACCATCGCTGTTCACCCCTCGGATGGCATCCACTTGCGGGCGAGTGGCGGGACGGCGGTATGCGACAATGGAAAGCACCTCCAGTGCGGCCTGGCTCAAGCGGGAGGTTGCTTCCAGACCAAGAAAACGCTCCACCAGTTCGCCTACTTCCGGCGCAGTGGTCAGTTGCACACGCCCGTGCAGCCGTTGCAGGCGAAGCGCACGCCCCATGCCTGGTCCATCCAGGCCGTTTTCATAATAGGCTTCAAGTTTGGCCAATGCTTCATCCACTTTACGCGTGGAGACATCGAGAGCCTGAGCGAGTTGCAAATTTGTTACCGGGCCAGGCGCTACAAAGAGCAACGCTTCTAAGCGTGTATTAAGCGGGAGTTGGGGGGCGGAATTTTCTGACATGCTATATAATGGAAGGGATAAATATGAACCACAAAAAAACCTTCCTTACCATCCTCCTCATTCTGATCCTGGCTGTGCTGGCCTGCAATGCAGGCGTCAGCACACCCTCGATCCCAACAGGTTTGCCGCCAATCCCGACGCTTGATCCAGAATTGAGTGACAAATTTGAAGATGAATGGCAGAAATCCCTTGTTGAAGCCATTGCCACAGGAAATTTCTCAGTGACGATTACCGAAGGCCAGATCACCGATTTCATCAACCGAAAAAACGCTGAGAATCCCGATGTAAGTATTTCCAATGTTCAAGTGTTCTTGCGCGACGGACAAATTCAAATCTTTGGCCAGACAGAAACTGACTCTGGCGCTAACACAACCTTACAAATTGTCGCCTCTGTTGTCGTTGTAGAAGGAAAACTACAAGTTAACATCCTCTCTGCACAACTGGGACCTCTCCCGGTCCCAACCCAACTCCTGGACAGCATTTCCATCTCTATCAATGATGCGCTGAACGGTCAGAACGTGGCGGGGTCAGAAAAACTTCAACTCGAAAGCATTGTCATTACAGACGGGTTTATGACGATTACAGGGAAGATTAAGTAGCGGTTAGTTGATCGGTTCGCAAGGTACCAATTCACCAGTCAACCAGTAACCAATCAACCAAAGCACAAATGCGATTATACCACCTCAAAACGTTTCTCCTTTTCGTTGTCTTTGCCCTGCTCGCCAGTTGCACCCCGCCGCAAGTGACGCAACAAGGCCAGATTTCCATGCGTCTGACCGCCGATGGCCGTACAGCCGAATTTCAGGTTCCGGCAGGCAGCACCGTCGAAGACGCCCTCCAATTTGCCGGGATCAGCCTGGAATCCCTCGACCGCACCGACCCCCCGCTCTTCACGCTCCTGACAGAAGGTAGTGAAGTTATCGTCATTCGTGTGACGGAAGGATTCACCGTCGAAGAAGTCGTCCTTCCCTTTGACCAGCAAACCGTTCGCAACGAATCCCTGCCGGAGGGAGAAACGCGACTCGTTCAACCAGGGGTCAATGGGTCACAAGAAATCACCTATCGCCGGGTGTACGAAGACGGCGTCGAAGTGTCTGTCAGCCCGGTTAAAGTGGTTACCCTGCGAGAAGCCATCGCCGAGATCGTCATGGTGGGCAGCCAGACCCCGTTCGGACAGGTATCTATCCCAGGCAAACTTGCTTACATCTCTGCCGGGAACGCGTGGCTCATGGAAGGCACAACCGCCAACCGCCATCCTGTTATCATCACCGGGGACCTCGACGGGCGGGTGTTCAAACTCTCCCCAGACGGAGCGTGGCTGCTGTTTACCCGGCGTTCTGGCTCCGAAACCGATCCGGGCGATGATACCACATCCGGCGACGAAAACATCATCAACACCCTCTGGGCAGCCAAAATTGACGATGACTCTGGCCTGCTCATTGATTTGCAAGTTGCCAACATCATTCACTTTGCGGATTGGGTGCCCACCTCCAACCTGCGCGTGGCCTATTCCACTGTCGAACCACGCGACGCGGCCCCCGGCTGGCAGGCCAATAACAACCTGGAACTTGTCAGCTTCAGCACGACCGGCTGGCTCTCGCGCCGCACAGTCGCTCTCGAACCCAACTCAGGCGGCATCTATGGTTGGTGGGGCGTCTCCTTTGCCTGGTCTCCCGATGGCTTGCGCCTGGGCTATACCCGCCCGGATGGGATCGGCATTCTCGATCTTCGTGACGAAGAAATCACCTTCGATTCACCAGCCCTGAAAATCACCCCCCTGCAAACACAGGGCGATTGGGCATGGGTTCCTGGGCTGGCCTGGTCGCCCACCGGGAATGTCCTCTATACGGTCGAACATCCTACCGCCGAGGGCATTGCCTCCGCCGAACAGTCTCCCAATTTCAATCTCACCGCGGTTCCCCTTGAAAACAATACCCCCAGCGCCATTCCCATTCCCCTCGTTTCTCAATCCGGGATGTTCACCTACCCCATCCCCTCGCCGGTGCAGGCGCTCCCTTCGGGTGAACAGGCCTACGAAATCGCCTACCTGCAAGCCATCTTCCCCA
>DATDOR010000019.1:0-18293 GCA_035293165.1 Anaerolineales bacterium
GCCGACGAGCTTGTAGACGGTCCAGAGTAGTAATCACCCGAAAAAAAGGTGCGCGTGGGGGTGTACACCCCCACGCGCACCTTTTTTTCGGGTGATTACTACTCTGGACCGTCTACAAGCTCGTCGGCATACGCCACCACCTGCTCGAAAGCCATCGCTGAACCTTTCTCCCAGACCGCTCTAAAGGTCTCCTCTCCTAATAATTCGCAGGCTTGTACGATATGCGCTTCATGAAAGGGCCGGAACATTTTGGGCATGGGAGTTCCCACGCGCTCCCGCCAGGCGTGCGCTGCCGCCCACAACTTCACTGCCTGAACAGGATCGCCCAGCCCCAAAGCGACATGCCCCAATTCCTCCACACAGTTAATACTGTTTCGTTGGTCGCCTAAAGGAAGCAAAATCGCCAACGCATTTTTCAAGTATTGTTGGGCTTTTTTGTAGTCTTCGCGAGCCAACGCATTGATCCCCATCAAGTTAAGGACATATCCCTCCCCGTTCCTATCTCCAATTTCCCGGCGAATAACCAGGCTCTTTTCGTGGAAGTCTTGCGCCAGCACGTAATCTTTTTGTAACCAGGCGACAATCCCCATGTCACTCAGCGAATAGGCCTGCCCTTGTTGGTCGCCCAATTCCTTCTGGATGTGCAGGGCCTCTTCCAAATGGGGTTTTGCAGTTTCCAGTTCATCTAAATCAATATAACATTCGGCCAGGCCATCCAGGTTGGAGGCGATGAGGTGCATGTCACCCAGTTCATGTGAAATTTTGATGCACTCCTGCATATATTCCAGTGCTTTTTGCGCGTCGCCCATTGCGCGGGTGATGTTGCTGAGGTTCCCCAGGCTGATCGCCAATCCCCATGGATTGCCTAATTCCCGTTGAACGGCAACACTCTCCTCCATGTAGTTACGAGCAGCGCGATCATTCCCCTCCCCGGAAGTGATGAGGCCCAGAACATTGAGAAACGCGGCCATATTAACTCTATCGTCCAGTTCACGGGCTAATATCAGACCCTCTTCAGCCTGAGTGGTCGCCTTTTTGAAATTTGACTGCCGCATCGCCAACCCGCTTGCCCATTTCAAGGCCTTAATTTTGAAAAGAGCGGGAACTGTATCCGCAACGGACAAGGCCTTGGCAAGGGTTTCGCGTCCCTCGGTATAAAAACCCTGCCGGTCCCAGTACCGGCCCAACAATCCCGCCATTTGTACGGCGTTGGCCGGGTTGGTTTGCAGCCACCACGTGTAAGCGGCGCGAATATTATCCTGTTCAGCTCGCAGGCGCGCCGTCCATGTTTTCTGTTCAGGGCTTTTCAACATGAGGTTTGCTTCGATGACCAAATTGAGGAAAAAACGCCCATGACTTTCGGAGGTAAGGTGTTCTTCCCCAGCTGCACGGAGTTTTTGCCGGGCATATTGGCGGATGGTCTCCAGCAGGCGATAGCGAGTGTTTTCCCCGCGCACTTCGGGAACCTGCACCAGGGTTTTGTCCACCAACCGGGTGAGCAAATCTAACATATCCATTGGGTGGATGTCGAGCGAGTACGGTTCTCCTTCCGGATTCACGGCGCAAATCGCTTCGGCAGCCTCCAACGTCCACCCGCCGGAGAAAACTGAGAGCCGTTGGAGGAGGGCGCGTTCAGCTTCTTCAAGCAGATCGTAGCTCCAATCCACCAGCGCGAGCAGGGTCTGGTGGCGGGGGAGCGCAGTCCGGCTGCCCCGTGTCAGCACGCGGAAACGATAGTCCAACCGTTCGGCGATTTTTTCCACTGGGAGGGCGTTGACCCGCACAGCGGCCAGTTCAATCGCCAGGGGAATCCCATCGAGTTGCTGGCAGATTTCGGCGACGAATGGGGCTGTGGCGGGGGTGAAGGGAAAGGCAGACCAGGAAATCAACGCCCGTTCAACAAACAGGCGAATGGCATCATACTGAAGTAATTCGTCAAACGGGGGCAGGTGTCGAGGGTCCGGGATGCTCATGGTTGGCATCGGATAGACCGTCTCACCCGGAGTCCGGAGCATTTCCCGGCTGGATGCGGCTCTGGGGTATTACCAACGCGCGGTGCGACAGTTGGAACAAATTCACGGGTCGCTGTGGGTGTTTGGGGCCTTACATCTCAATCTTGGAAATACCCTGATCCAGAAATCCGAATTGGATAACGCTTTGGAAGAATTACAACTGGCCCTGGCTTATTTTGAACAGGCCCGGGTGCGTGATTTGCTGCCGGAGTTATATGGTTTGTTTGCAGAACTGTACTGGCGGCAGAACGATCTGGCTTCGGCAGAACATTACGGAAAACAATCCCTCGACCTGGCGCAAGAGCTGGAAATGCCGCGCGAGGAGGGGCATAACTTGCGGATCATGGGTGAGATTGCCCGCGCACAGCAACGAAATGGTGAGGCAAGGGGTTATTTTGAGCGGAGTTACCAATTGCTTTCGGAAGCGGGGGATGAATATGAAAGTGCGAAGACTCAGTTATCGCTGGCGAGTTTCTATTCTATGCAGGGTTTAGGGAAGGAAGCCCAAAAAGCCTTGAGAGAATGTGAGACGGCTTTTGAGCAGTTGGAGGCACAACTTGATCTTCAACAGGCGCGAGCGTTGATGAATGAACTTGCATCGAAGTGAACTATTTCTAAGCGGGGAGTGAACTAGATCACAGTAATAGGTCTATTCTTGACATAAAATGCAAAAAAGATTAATTGTTCAAGATAAGAAAGGGCTAATCCCTAATTAACGGCGTAGGAACCCGAATTTTGAAGGTGGTGGGGGGTGTACACCCCCCACCACCTTCAAAATTCGGCATATTTCCCGCAAAAAAACGGAAAAGCCACAAATAATCAATATTGGAGGCAGGATCGTGGCCGTTTCAACGACCCCAACAAAAATTTCCCCGTTCGCCGTTTTTCGCAACCCCTCATTCACCCGAATGTGGCTGGCACAGCTCATCTCTACGATTGGAGATGCGTTCACGATGATCGCCGCCGGAATCTACGTGTTCCGGCTGACCGGCTCCACTTTGCAAGTGGGGTTGATGTTGATGGCGACCTCAATCCCGACGATGTTGATCGGGTTGGTTGCCGGGGTGTTTGTAGACCGATATGACCGGAAGAAGATCATGGTCACTGCGGATCTGCTTCGCGCGGCTCTGATCTGTCTCATTCCCTTTTTGCTTACCTACAATGTCGCGTGGCTATACGTGATTGTCATGCTCACTAGTTCTATCGGAACCTTTTTCTCTCCAGCGTTTGACAGTGTGTTACCAGACATGGCCAGCGATGAGGAGTTGAACGCGGCGAACTCGATGATCGCCATTAGTTCCTTTGGTTCCACTGCGATAGGTTTTGCAGCATCCGGGCTAATTGCTGCCTATTCGATTGAATGGGCATTTTACATTGATGGGGCAACGTTCTTACTCTCTGCTCTGTTTCTCACAGGCGTCAAAATCACTTCTCTAGGAACACCAGAGGAAACCAATGTCGCTACAGTTGTCCGCAACTTACGCGAAGGACTGAAGTTTCTTTTTAACAATCAAGTTTTGCGCTCTATTGTTCTCCTCGGATTTCTCTATGCCATCTCGATTGGCATTTGGAACACAATGTTGCTTCCATTTGCAACTTCGGCGTTAGGCGCGACCGAATTTGAATATGGTCTGCAAGAAGGCCTCACTTCCATTGGGTTTGTGATCGGTAGCCTGGTCATTGCCCAATTTGCTGACCGCCTGCGGGAAGGTCAATGGTTGAGTATAAGTTTGCTTGGGATGGGTGGTTTTGGGATCGTTTATGCACTGTCCTCTTCTATCCCCCTTGCTGTCGTTTTAGTCACCATTACAGGCTTCATGAATGCCCCATATGGCATCGCCCGGCGAACGTTGATCCAACGGAATACCGACCGGGAAATGCGTGGGCGTGTTTTTGGCGCCACCATGACCCTCTCCACCGTCGTGATGTTGGTCGGAATGGGAGTCGCCGGTCTGGCGGACTATATCGGCATACGAGAAATGATGCTCATCTCTGTGGTTCTCACGACGCTCGCCGGGGTGTATGCCCTGTTTGCCCCCGGCATTGGACAACCTGCGGCGGAGTGGCTGCGCGCCGTCAGCCTGCTACGGAAAGCAGCAGAGGCTCCCAGCCTGGAGGCAGGACGTCCTGCAACCCTGGCCGACTTCGACCGGTTGGCAGGCCGGTTGCCATCCCTATCCGTTTTGAGTGCGGATACCCGCGAGAAATTGCTCAAAGACGCCCGCTACCTGGAAGCGGAAGAAGGCTGTGTCATCGTCCGCCATGGGGAGATCAGCGATGCCGCTTACTTTATTGTGGATGGCAAAGCGATTGCTGGACGAACAGAAGGTAATCAGGAAAGAGTTTTAGAAGTGCTCAATTCGGGAGACTTCTTTGGCGAGATTGCCGCCCTGACCGGAATTCCACGCACCGCAAACGTAGTGGTTGAAAAACCCACAGCGCTCTTGAGAGTTCCAGCAACAACCCTTCGGGAACTCTCCAGCAAGCCGGAACTGAACCGGGTATTCATGACGAAGATGACTGAGCGGATGATCCGTATGAACATGATCGAACTGCCGAAGATGTTGTCGCTCGATCAAAATGTCTTGCGCGAACTCCGAACGGAAACCCCTGTGCTATCCCCTCCCGCGATGCAGCCTGCGTAGTAAATGCTCAAGCTAAGGCAGATGAATCTCCTAAAAAAAGGGGTGCGTGGGGGTGTACACCCCCACGCACCCCTTTTTTTAGGGGCATTGCGAGGGATGTCGTTTATAATTTCCGTTTATGACAGGACAACCCAATTACACCCAGGCCATCACCTTCGCACTTGACCGGCTTCGGAGTGAACTCTCGCCCAAGCTGACGTACCATAACCTGTGGCACACGGTGGATGAGGTTCTTCCCGGCAGTGCGCGGATTGCCCAACTTACTGGCGTTTCAGAAGATGACCTCCATTTGTTGGAAGTTGCGGCGGCCTTTCACGATATCGGGTTTACGGAGGCGTATGCGAACCATGAAATCGTCGGAGCCAGAATTGTCGCGCAGGTTTTGCCCAATTACGGGTTTGACCCACAACAAATTGAACGAATTATGGGGATGATCATCGCCACCCGCCTGCCTCAATCTCCGCGCAATCTACTCGAAGAAATCCTGGCCGATGCGGATTTAGATACCCTGGGGAGGGAGGATTTTCTCTCCCGGAACGAGGCCCTGCGCCAGGAATGGGTGAACTACGGGCGGGAGACGCCGTTGGAGCAATGGTATGAGGAGCAATTGGCTTTTCTGAAAACCCATCGTTATTTCACTCCCGCGGCTCGTATGTTGCGGAATGAGATGAAAAAGAAACATTTCACGTTGATGGAAGAGAAACTACAGGCCATGAATTCAAAATAAAATGGTAACTACTCAGTCCAGAGTAGGAATGACAGGGTTCTCTGCTTTAGCCTGAGCAGTTACATAAAATGATAGGACGCACTACCAGCGGTTTCTCTAAGAGCGTTGTTTTAAAGGAGCAAGGTGATGACAACGGCTACTGCACAACCCCATTCGGCCTTTTCGATTTTTCGTAATCGCAGTTTTACCTTGATGTGGATTGGGCAATTGGTGACGGAGATGGGAACTTCCCTCACCGCGCTGGCTTCCTCCATTTACGTCTATAAAATCACCGGCTCGGCCTTGAATGTGGGGTTAATGATGATGGCTTCCGCTGCCCCTAGCCTGGTCGTGGGGTTGATCGCCGGGGTGTTTGTGGACCGTTATGATCGCAAACGGATCATGATGGGGTCAGATTTGATCCGGGCGGTGTTGATTGCAGCCATTCCTTTTCTGCTCCCTGTCAATGTGGCCTGGTTGTATATCCTGGTGATGCTGTCGGCGGCAGTAGGGCAGTTTTTCAATCCCGCGCACGCCAGCGTGCTGCCGGAAATCGCCACAGAGGAGGAATTGAACGCGGCCAATTCACTGATGGCGATCAGTTCGTTTGGTGCTTTGGTTATCGGGTATGCAGCCGCGGGGTTGATCGCCGGGCAGTATCCTATCGAGTGGGTATTTTATATTGATGCATTCACTTTCCTGATTTCGGCAACTTTGATCGCACTGACCCAAATTCCCAAAATCAATGTAGATGAAGAGACGAACGTCGCTTCGGTGTTTCAAAACCTGCGGGCAGGTTTCCGGGTGATTACTTCCTCGAAACTGTTACGCTCGATGTTCATCGTCTTTTTCTTCATCTTCATCACCTTTGGCTTTGGCAACGCGATCCGCTTGCCTTTTTCAATTAAGGCCTTAGGGGCGACGGAATTTGAATTTGGGCTTATCGAAAGCGTGACTCTGATTGGATTCGTCATTGCCAGTTTATGGATGGCGCAGTTGGGAGACCGGCTAAGAGAGGGGCAATGGCTGGCGATTAGTTTTATCGGGATGGGCTTTACTGGGATTGCATTTTCGGTAAGTTCAGTCGTTTGGATGGCATTGATAATCATTGTGATCGAGGGCTTCCTAAATGCTCCTTCCGTGATTGCCCGTTCTTTGATCATGCAACGCAACACCCCTCGGGAAGCGCGTGGCCGAGTCTTTAGTGCGTTCTTTGTCATGCGGGATACGATGTTTATGAGTGGGATGGCGCTGGCCGGGTTGGCGGATGTGTTTGATGTGCGCTGGCTGTATTTGATCGGCAGCTTGCTGGTTCTAGGACTCGGGATTTGGGCGCTGATCTTGCCTGGACTGGGCCAACCGGCCGCGGAATGGCGGCGGGCCATCATCCTCCTGCGGAGCGCACCTGACCGCCCCGGCCTGGGACTTGGGCGTGCGCTGACCCCGGCGGACTTTGACCGGCTAACCGCGCTTGTTCCTGCGATAACTGGCATCAGCCAGGAAAAAAGCAATAAATTACGCGCAAACATGACCCTCCACGAGGTGGAAGAGGGGACGTGCATCATCCGCCGTTATGAAACGAGCGACGCCGCATATTTCATTCTTGAAGGACAGGCCGTTGCGGGATGGGATGACGATGGCATAACAAAAGTGTTGGAAGTGTTGCGCACGGGGGATTTCTTCGGGGAGATTGCCGCGCTAACGGGGGTGCCACGCACAGCAAACGTGATCTCTGAGCAACCCACCGCGTTAATCCGCGTTCCGGCAAACATTCTGCGGGAGATGTCTTCTGACCTACAATTGAATCGTATTTTTATGACCCGCATGACAGAGCGGATGATTCGGATGAACATGATTGATGTGGCGCGTTTGGGAAGGTATGACCAGCAGGCTTTACTGGAATTACGTACTGAAACTCCGTCTCTCTCCTAAGATGACCAACAAATGTAACTACTCAGCCCAGGGTGGAAATGACCCGAAAAAAAGGTGTGCGCGGGGGTGTACACCTTTTTTTCGGGCTAATCCCCTCGCCGGCTGATGGTTCATCTGACGGCTGAACGTGCGGTGCACTTAATTCGCGCGGTGGATGAGTTTCAGTGCGGTTATTTAGGAATCGGCGGGGAGGTCTCCAGTGTTAACCAATAGACTTATGATGTATACTATGGGTAACAGCTCAGGTTAAGGCAGAGGAGAGTTATTTCCACTCTGAGCCGGGTAGTTCCTTTAATTGCAAGAACAGGAGAATTTTATGACCGAAGCAACTTCTAATCTTAGTGTCCAAGATTTGGTTCAAAAGCTTCTTTCAGAGAAGACCAAAGTAAAAGACCGTAAACCTCTCATGGAGGAAATCGAAAAGATGGCGAGGGAGTCGCAAGAAGACTTAGATTACCTGCTTGATTTAGGAAATCAAGACAATGCAGATACACGTTTGATCGCCTTATCGATTATCCTCCCTATCATGTTCGAGGAAGAAGGTGAGAGCGATAAACCCGCGGCACTTCATAAACAAAAAGGACAGGCCGAAAAATCTGCAAGGCGCTCTGCAACTGGGTCTTCAAATGGGATTTACTATGCCAAACTAGGAAAATTTATCACCAAGGCCCTCAATGCATCGGTCGAATATTGTATTTATACTTTACATTTTTTTGATAGAGCGCCCTGGAGTATACAACGAGAGGTTGTATTGTTTCCCGTATTGACGGCCTTGAAAGAATGTGAAAAGTCTGATCTAAAAAGGGCGCTGGCGGTTTGGCTAGGTCAAAAAACGGAAATAATTGCAGAGGAGGATGATTTCACCCTTCATCGAAGAATTGGGGATGCTCTGACTTTCGTGAAAGATAGAGAGAATAACCAGGAGGTTCGTGATAAAGTCAAAGAAGTTCTGAGTAAGTTTTGGGATCAATTAAACGAAGCACATTTTGGCAAATTAAAAACCAAAATCGAGGATCCTGGCGTGTCAGATGATGATAAGACCCAGGCTATCCGACGCCTGTCTCATGTGAACACATTAGGGTCGCGCGAATCCATGGAATATTTGGTAGAACAACTTGTAAAGTGGGTAGAAGAGAAAAAACTTGGCCTTGTTGAATTGACAGCAGAGGCGATTCGATACAACCGTTATGCCGTTTTGCCGTTAATTGATGAATTTGTGAAGGAATCTCGACGCGAAGCGGAGCAATTTGGTCGTCTAAACACATTCGCAAGAGTGGTGGAGCAAATCCAGGGAACAAAAAAAATCGATCCTGAGGTAGAAGATGCTTATTCCTTGAATTTACGGATACGAAGGCGTATCGCGCGACAACTGGCAGATATGAGCGATCCCAGATTTTTTGAGGAATACAAGGATTTACACGAAGGAAATAAGGATGCGCTTCGAAAACATGCCGTTCCAGCCCTTGCGCGACGGCTGCCCATCGAAGATGATATCGAAATCCTGGAGGATATGGCGCGAGTTTTGGGGTACTCAAGCGAAGGGACAGCAAGTGGACGAGAGGCGATTGGTGCACTGGCAAGAGCGGTGGTCGGGGTAGATCGAACGCTCAATGCCCGGCGGAAATTACTTGACGAGTATTACCTGAAACCGTCTAAAGCCCAAAGTGAAAATGCGGCAGAAATACTAAAAAAAGCGATATCAGAGGCCAGACGTAACCTGCGTATTCTCCAGGGATTAAACATTTTGGTCTTTGTTGTTGGATTGTCCGTGTTTTTTGGCGGGTTTGTGATGAGCATTGTCAATCAAGATTTAGCCACGCGATTGACTTCCGCATTAACCTCAGCTGGAGGCCTGGCAGGGATTGTATATCATCTCGTCAGGCGGCCGCTCGACAGGATTCAAAATGCGATGGCAAACCTCGTTCAAATGGAAACGGCCTTTACGAGTTTCATTTGGGAACAGGGCCTCAACAGCACCTACATTCAAAGTCAATACGTTTCACAAGGCAAGTTGTCCAACGATGATATTGAGGAGACTATATCCCGGTCACAAAAAACAATGGCATTGACGATGAATCTTGTTTCTATTCATACGGAGACCGGGGTTCCTCGCATGGTAACGAGAATCAATAAGTTGGAACCCGTTGCCGGAGTGCCGGAAGGCGAAGTGACCATCCATGGGCAAAATCTATTCGGTGATACTGCACATTACAAAAAGGAAAGGGACGGATTATTAGCCATCAATCACATTCCAATCCATGGAAAAAGTATTTCTTCCTGGGATGATGACAGCGTAAAAATAAAAGTGCCGAAACAGATTCGAGAGGATCAAATCTGGATTAGCCTTTTCATTGATGGAATGGAAACCAATGCTTTGCCATTCTACATTCTGCGCGATCATCCAAATGAGGAGGAAATCACGGCTCCGCACCCCCTCACTGAAAATCAGTCTTGAGGTAAAAGAACATGAATAAGATGACAACACCTGAAACCATCCATGAAGGGAAACCTATTCAAACGGATATTCGTGAAGACGTACCGGCCGAACGATTATCGGAGCACATTCGAGACTATTTAAGAGATTGTGAACAAGATAATTTGGATCATGGTCAACAACTAGAACTGGTCGTGAATTTGGGCCTGGCTGGTACTGAAACGAAAAATGATACTGAGAAGAAAAGCATCCGAGACATCTTGATCAAAAAAGCCAACTCAGATTCCTATCGTGTTCGACGAAATGCACTGAAATATGCACTCGAGGTCATGAAAACCATGGAATATTTTGTGTCTGGCCAAGAGATTGATCTGACAAAAATGACCGTCCGGCGCCGGGGACAACTTGGGAAATTCCTGGAAAATGCAGACAATGTTGAAGAGTATCAAACAGCCCTGGATCGTTTCGAACAAACCACTTGGGAAAGCCAAAAAGACATTGTTCTCAAACAAGTTTTGAAATCCCTAAAGGAAGATGATGTGTGGGAAATTCGACAGGCATCCGCAGAATGGCTGGGCAACAAAGCCGATAAACTGGTTGAACTCGCCGATAACGAATACTTCACCTATAAGGCCATTGCGGATTCCCTGGAACTCGCCCGGAGAAATGCCGCCAATCGGGAAGAATACATCGAAGATGAAATTAATAGCATTAAATCCGCCCAGCACAAATTATGGGATGAGCTTTACAAGCAGTTGTATGAAAAACATCTCAACATCATCAAGGGCACAAAAATTCCATCAAAAGAGGATCAAGACAATATTCGAGCAGATGTGCGTGCCACGGCCATCTTCAAAATGGGTGAAGAAAGCACCCTGGGTTCACGAGAAGCCATTCGTGAGCTTGTCGAGCAATGGGTAAATTGGATTTGCAATGACGAGGAACCTCATCTTGTGGAATACACAGCGGAAACTTTACGCTTCAACCGGTTTTCTGTTCTGGCGCTCATTGAGCATTTAGGGAAAAAATCTACTTCCCAGGTTTCTATGACTGAGTCTCAAGAAGTCAGACAACTCAATCGCAAATGGGAAGCAGCATCTAAAAACAGTGAACGCATCCGCAAATATGAGGAGCAGGCCCAGATATGGTGCGAGGAGAAAAAACATCTATTCAACGAATTGGTGCTTCGTGAACTGGACCGGTGGTTATCCCAACGCGAAGAAGAGGATATCCAACCCAGTGCAAATTTGGTCGAGATGGTTATCGAAAGCCGAAAAGCCATTCAACTCGAAAAAGATAAAACGCTACGCGTCCGGCGGCGAATTGCCAGACAATTAGCGGACATGAGCGATCCAGCTTATTTTGAAGACCAGGATTCTCCAGAAGTCTGGCAGCGCATCCGCAAAGAATTACGCAAACATGCGGTTCCAGTCGTCGCAAGACTTCTACTTATCGAGGAAGACCCGGAAATACGCGAAAGTATCGGGCGTATGTTGGGTTACACCGGCGGTCAGGAAGCGATTGATACACTCGTTCACGCGGTCATTGGGGAAGAAAAGAAGCGCACAGACCGGCAAGACCTTTTGACAGAACATTACCTGGAACCAGCCAAAGCACGGAGCACGCAAGCCGCTGAAATTCTTCAAGAGGCTATTGATGAAGCCAAACGGACCGTCCGTATCCTTCAAACGATGAACACCGCAACCTTGATCATTGGCCTTTCGGTTCTTGTCGTTGGTATTGTGATTGGCTTGACCAATAACAACCCAGGCATACAGGCATTGGGTGGGTTATCCGCGGTGGGTGGATTCGGTTGGGTGATTTTTCAACTCATCAACGCCCCGCTGGATCGCATACAAAATGCAATGGCGAATTTAGTCCAACTCGAAACGGCTTTTATCAACTATATTTGGGAACTCAATTTAAATGGTACGTATATTCAAAGCCGCTATGTGTCCGAGGGAAAACTGCAGAGTGATGAAATCAAAAACACTGTCGAACGGATTGAAAAATCCATGCAATTGACGATGAATTTGGTCTCCAGACACACCGAGGAAGGGACACAACAACTTGTCACCCGGATCAATAAAGTAGAGCCTGCGGCAGGTTCTTCCAAAGAAGAAATCACCATTCATGGACAGCACCTGGTTGGCGACATCAAACAGAAAAAAGATCGGATTGGGATGGCAGCAATCAACCACAAATTAATTCCGTCCGAATGTATTGCGGATTGGGATGAATATCAGGTCAAAATCAAATTGCCAGATATACTTCAAACAAATGGCGGGGTTATCTGGATTAGCCTATTTGTGGATGGAATGGAAACCAACGCGCTCCCCTATCATGTTCAGGGGTAAACAATGTGAAGTCCGCTCCATATTCCTGGCTGCTCCAGCCAGGGGTCCATTTCCGGAAAAGGACAGTGCATCACCGCCTCCTTTGGAAATGGTTCCCGCTGCCAGTGTCGCCACCTCGCCTAAAATCCCGCCCCTGTACATCTATGACTTCTCTGGTAGGCAGCCCCATGACCGGGGAACTGGCCCCGCGCCGGTGGGCAAGAATATCTTCTTCAATAAGCACTGGGATGGATGTCATTACTTTCACTGGGTTTACCCCTGCTTCGGCCTGGATTATGTATTCGCCAGGGGGCACGGGACGGCCAAAATCATCGTATCCGTCCCAGGAAAACGTATGCTTGCGGGCAGTGCGCCGCCGGTCGTGCAACAGGGTCGCACGCGGGAAGCCATTTGGGTCAAGAACTTCGAGCGTGAGCCGGGTATCCCGATTCAGTTCCAACCAGATAAGTAATACCTTACCTTCTCCGGGCAAGCCTGGTTTAAAGGAGGGTTGATCCACGGCCAGGGTCATTCCAACCCCGCGTTGCCGGAACATGACCAAGGCAATAAGGAACCCGGCCAGCAGCAAGGCAGGAATCGTCAGGGTTGGCAAAATGGATAGATTTCGCAACAGCCGGTCAAAACCGGAGGGCGCAGAGCCAATGGTATATTGTACTTGCCGTGTTAAGGTCGTGATATTTCCTGCCTGGTCACGGGCTACCACATCTACAATGTTTTGCCCTTCGAAAAGTTGTAACGCAATCTGAAAGTTTCCTCCCTCGCCGACCGGAACCACTTGCCCGTTCACCTGCACGATAGCGCCAGGGTCGGTGCGCCCGGTTAGGTGTAGAACCGGATCGTTGAATGTCTCACCGTCTTCAATATTCAGAAATAGAGAAGGGGCGCCTGTTTTCAGGTGAACAACCATTTCATGCAAGGTGATGTTCCCCACATCATCCGTAGCAACGACCCGAATCAGGTTGTCCCCTTCCTCCAGGTTAAATTGGTGGTTGAATGCGCCATCCTCCCCGACTTGCACGGGGATTTCGTTGACAGTCAGGGTCACGTTCGGAGAAGCCTGCCCGCTGACCGTGATCAGCGATTGGTTTAAAAAAGCATCATCTACTGGGGAAGCGATGACCACTTCGGGCGGGGTAATGACAAGAGAAATGTCCCGTCGAAGCACAGTGCTATTCCCTGCCGGGTCGGCGGCGCGGATTTCGAGCAGATTCGCCCCCTCGTTCAACCGGTAGAGAAAAGCGAAATGTCCCTGTCCATCCACCTGCACAGGTTGTGGGTTGCCAGTGACGAACACGTTGGCGTCCGGGTCAGTGACACCTTCAATGGTCAAGGCATTTTCACGCACACGCAGACCATTTGGAACGTTTGTAAGCTGCAACGTGGGGGGGGTCGTATCCACCTGTAATGTCAGGTTTTGTTGGCTGGCCCGAAGCGTGCCTCGCGCGGTGATCTCCAACCGGTATTGCCCATCTGAAACCACTTCGCCTAACTCATTCAACCCGTTCCAGGTAAGCGAATACTGTCCAGGGAGTTGGGATTCATCCAGCAACAGCGTTTGTACCAGACCTCCACGCGGGCTAACGACCTGTGCTGTCACCTTCGCTTCTTCCGAGACCCGATAGGAAAGGGTCACAAAATCTCGGTCCTGGTCGCCGTTGGGGGAGAGCAGGGCCGTAGAAGAGAGGAGGGTTATTTCGGGAGTCCGCAGCCAGTCTGCTACAAACGTCAGTGAAAGCAACACCAAAACTACCCCAATCCCGGCGGCAGTGGTGAGTATACCTGGACGAAAGTCTTCCCGCTGGGCCCGACGGCGTCGTTGTGTAGTGCGTGGAGACGTTTGTTGTTGCTGCATGAAGCATGTGCTCGTTAAGACAATATAAGCCCTAAGGATATTCTAATTCCTGGGGGCTTCTTAAGTATATTGATTTTCAGGAAAACTGGCGAATAATTATGATAATACTTTTTACTATTCGTCCAACTCCAGCAGGATCAAATCTTCACTGTCCTTGTCTTTTTTCTCTTCAAAAGGCGGATACCGGGCAGGGGTGGGTACCGGGTCCGGGCCTGATCCTGGCCCGGGCTCGGCAACCTTCCCCATAGGTTTTGCTCGTCCCAGGTGTGGGAGCGGGTGCTCGAAAAAGTCCTGCAGCATCTCCAGGGCTGCGGCAATCACCCCTGCTGTCGCCGCAGCCATCACCCACATCGCGTAATCAGGTGTGTCAGCAGCCGGTTGTCTCAGCCAAAAAGCCAATAGCAGGTGAATTCCTAACAGGGTAAACCCACCGATGATGGCGATGAGCGCGCCCCCCCACGGACGGCGATTTTGAACATTCGGCTGGTCGTTCAAACTCCCCGCGAACATGCCCACCAACCCCCACAAAGCGATTTGCAAGAGATGGTAAAGCAAGACGGTTGTATCGGGAGCAAGGGGAAAAACGAGTAAGCCGAGTGTTTCGAATGAGTCCGCGTTTGCAAAACGTTCGACGATGGCCGCTATAGGTGGGAAATGTCCGAAAATCGCCAGCCAGTCCGGGTTGAGTCCAGCCATGCCCGCCGCAACCATACCCCATAGAGCAGCCAACGCGCCCATCCAACTTCCTCCCGTCGCACCCCACCATAATCCGCTGAGCAGCGGAATCATCCAGGCGAGCGAATACCCACCAAGCAGCGGAGCGGACAAAACGAGCACTGTTGCACCCAGGTTTTGGGTCAATGGGCGCATAGCTAAAATGGCAATCGCCAGGAAAATGACCGCCAGATAAATGGATATCGTGGAAATCGGATAAAAAGCTGCGAGAACTGCCAGAGTAAAGCCAACGAATGGAGAAGTCAGGGCTGTGAGAAAGACTGCCGCAACAATGACCCCATCCCAGAATGGCGGAAAGACCGTGAGGCTGGTGATCAGAAAGTATACCAGCCCGGCCAGGCCTAGAGCTGTCAGCCCGCGTTCGAGCCGGGACAGGTAGCGGCGGATAAAACCGTGGGGCACACGCAAGAGTGCAGACATCACAACTCCATCCTTCTCAGCCCTAAATCCGGCATGGCATACGCTACTTCCGGACGGGAAGCTGGACGGGCGTGGCTGGTTGCCCATGAACGTAAGGCACTAACCTGTCTTTCCATCGTTTGGGAAAGGGGTATTGTAGCAGTCAAATTGCGGAGCAGGTCGTCATCGGAAAGTTCACGGCTGGCCTCAAAAGCATCGTAGAGAGCAGAAATGATCGCTTGCTCGATCTCTGCCCCGGAAAACCCACCGCTTTCCAGCGCCAGACGGTTCAAGTCAAATTTCAAAGCATCCCGCCCGCGTTTGGCAAGGTGAATGGCGAAGATTTCCCGCCTTTCTTCGAGGGTTGGGAGGTCAATGAAAAAGATTTCGTCGAACCGGCCTTTGCGGAGCGCTTCGGGGGGCAGGATCGAAATGTCATTCGACGTTGCCAGCACAAAGACCGGGGAAGTTTTTTCCTGCATCCAGGTCAGAAAACTGCCAAACACCCGCGCAGCCGTCCCTGCGTCGGACAGATGCGAACTGGCGACCCCAGCAAGGCCCTTTTCGAGTTCGTCCAGCCAGAGGACGGTTGGAGAAATTGACTCTGCCAGACGTAACACCGTACGCATATTTTGCTCGGACGAACCGACAAACTGGCTGAACATTCGCCCTAAATCCAACCGGAGCAGGGGCAGTTTCCACTCACTCGCGACGGCTTTGGCGACCAGACTTTTGCCCGCGCCCTGCACACCGAGCAGAAGCAGCCCTTTCGGTTCAGGCAGGCCAAACTTGCGCGCCCGTTCACTGAACGCCAGGCTACGTTTCGCCAGCCACTCTTTGAGCAGTGTCATCCCCCCCACCTGGGATAGGTCTTCCTCTGCCGGGAAGTATTCGAGCAGTTGGGAGCGGCGGATAATCTGTTTCTTTTCGGCAATGATGATATCAATATCTAATTTCCCCATCATCACCAGGGATTTGGCGAAGACGTTTTCCGCTTCCGTACAGGTAAGCCCTTGCGCGGCATGTAGAACTTTTTCGCGTGTCTCGTCGTCCAGTTTGACCTTCTTCCCGCTGATTTCATTTGCCGAACGCAGGACGCGCTGGAGGGATTCACGCAGTTCTTCTTCGGTGGGCAGCGCGTAGTCCAGGACGGTAAAATCTTTTTCCAGTTCGGCAGGTGCGCGGAGCAGCGGGCTGAGGATGACGAGCGTTTTTCGGCTGTTTTTGAGTTGGCTGGCGAGGTCGCGCAGTTTGCGGACGATGACCGGGTGGTCGGGAACGGGCTGTTGGTCGTCCAGAAAGGGGTGAAAGTCTTTCAGGGCGAAAATGGCTGACTCGGTGGAAGCGGCGATGGCTTCCAGGGCGCGGATCGGACTCCGGGTTGAAGAATCGAATGGAGTCACATCGTACCCGTCCAGGCGGGTCAAGCCATCGGTGATAGACCAGCCGTAAAGTTTCTTCCGGCGGTCTTCGGCCACCTGCCCCAGAATCTTTTCGATACGGCGTTCTTCCCAGGAAAGAATATACAAAATGGGGTAGCGGGCGCGTACCAAAATATTTAGTTCTTCCGCGCGGTCTGTAGGGTCCATACCATTTGATTATGGCATATCGGCGCGGGGATGTCAAAGTAAACTATCGCCCGGGTTGGGCCAGGTGGCGGGCACGCCACTGCGCCAGTACCTCGCGAATGTGGGCGGTGTGTTCCCTTTCGTGTTCCAACATCCGACGGAGGGCTTTGCGCGCCGTCCAGGGTTCGGTGGAGTTGCTGGTAAAGTGCGCGGGGATGACAACGCGGTCTGAACGTTCCACTTCCGACATTTGGCGCAGCCGAGCGATGGCCGTGCGGCGTTCCATCTGCAAAAACTCAAAGATGGGCAGATTTTCGTCGTTTTCCCACTCTGGCGGGAGGGTGCCGGGCGGGACAATGCGGGAGACGTACCACTCGTCAGCGTTGCCGATGTGCCGGAGAATTCGCCGGATGGTGAAAGAATGCTCATCTGGCTTCCAGTCGAGGGTGTCCGGGTACATCCCTTTAACGAGGGCCATCAAATCGGCGCGGTTGTACGCCGCCAATTGGAAATATCGCTCCATTTCTGTAGATGAGATCGGTCGTTTTTCGATCTCAAACAAAGCAGCAGTATCACCGGGGTCGAAAGGGCCGGTAGATTGGTCGTCCGTTTCGGCGATGTGGATTTCGATTTTGTCAGGGATATCTACGTTTTCGCCGTGCCGTTGCAAATCTAACAGGTAGGCGCGGATGGCACCCGCCAGCGCGGCGAGAGCTTCGTCTTGTGTGCGGCCGCGTGTGAAGCAGCCGGGGATGTCGAGCAGGTGGGCGTGGATACCTTTGGGGGCGAGGGAGAGGTAGGCGTCGATTCTCATTTTTTTGCCAGGAATTATACGATTTTTACGAATTGGGAAGTTGGAATAGGAAAGCATTGCCGCGTTTGCCGACTCGTTCCAGCCAATCAGCCATTTGGAGTGTATACGTCATTTTTCCAGCCAGGCCCGGTGAGATGTTCAGTGCTTCGGCCAGTTCCCGGTTGGTGAATGGGCGGGGTAACGTTTCGGGGATTAACGCCAGATAATCGCCCGCCGACTCAAAACACACCCGTCCGACGACCTTCGACAGCCGGTGATCATGCAGACTCCACCCCTTGCGCCGCCAGCTTCCCTGCCCATCGTCCCGCCAGATTTCTTCCTGGTGTGTGAGCAACACTTCGAGTGAAAAGTTCGGGTGGGGCAGGATGTGGGGGACGTAGACGAGTTGGCGAAAGACCTCAACGGGGCGGCGGTGTGCGGGCGATTTCCGCCGCCCGATCAGTTCCCCTTTCCCGGTCTGCCGGACGATCCACTTCTCAACCGGGAGCGGGTACACGACCCGGACTTTGTGTCCGACCCCCAACAGCTTGTTCAGCTTCCGCTTCATGGCCGAGAAGTTGCCGGTCTGCACTTCGATGACCTGCTCCCCGCGCAAAATGTCAATTACGTAGCCATCCAGACTGGTCTCGATTTGATCGCCGGATTCGGTCAAGTATTCTTTTATTGTGGCATGTAGGGATTTTTCAGCCAGGGTGCCGATAGAGCGGGGTTTGGGCATGGGTCCATCTCCGGTGAAGAGGAGTTTCGTGTCACGTCATTCTTAATCGAAAAAGGAATTGGGCAAGGCTAACCGTTCAAGGGGTATGAGCCAGAGGTCCCAAGAGAAAACCACCCCATCT
>DATDOR010000020.1:0-2836 GCA_035293165.1 Anaerolineales bacterium
GAGGTGCGAGGTGCGTCGAAGAGGGAAACGACTTTGATCAGGGACTCGGCAGGTTTGAGAGTTTCTTGAATATAAATATTTTGCCTTCGCAAATCGAAGCGATTTTCCGGTTTGCGCCAGTGGGAGTAGGGCATGAAAGCAAGCGACACTTCGTGCCCCATCCCGGCAAGGGCGAGGGCAAGGAGGGTCGTATGCTCGATCCAGTAGTGGATCATGCCGAAGACGAGGACTTTTTTGCCGGGTTGGGAACGGTAGGGGGAGTTTTCGGCAGAGCGAATCCAACCAGGCAATGCCTCGCGCAAGAGCGTTAAGTTCATTCCAACGGTGGTTGGGCTGTCCTTTTGCCGGAGTTGCCAGTAGAGTTCGGCAGTATATGGGAGGTCGCCGAGGAGGTCTTTAAAGGAGAAGGTACTCATGACTCTGGCGAGTATTCGCTCCCTTTTTCAAAAATTAGTTGCAGTTGGCGCGTTTCATTTTCTAAACGATTCATCGCAGCCTCGAAATGTGTTGGGTTATTCTCGAAGCCAATAAATCGCCGATTCAGGTTTTTAGCTGCTAGTGCTGTTGTTCCGCTGCCAATAAATGGGTCAAGAACAATATGATTTTCTCTCGTCGTGAGCCGAATCAAATACTCCATTACCCCGACAGGTTTTTGAGCCTCATGCACTTTTTCTTCATCATCGCGAAAACCAAACTCCAAAATGTTTGTTGGGCTTTTTCCATCTATCAAGCAGGCTTCGATATTCATGGCACCGACTTCGTTTTCAATGACATTATCTGTAATGGTGATGTCATAAGGCTTAAACATCCAGGCGATTGGTTCGTAAATTGGGGCAAGATTTCCTAAACGCCACCCACTCCATTTCTCAGCCAGTTTTTTTTCACCTCGCCGATTAAGAACAATTTCCATCTGCTGGCTCCGATGATGGGCGGATGGCTTTTTCCAGATGAGCACATCCCGAAGAATGAACCCCGCATCTTCCAAAGCGATAATCGCCCGATGGATGGTTCGACGTGCGCCAAAGATACATAGGCTGGCCCCCTTTTTCATAATCGGATAAACGAGTTCCGCCCACTCAAGACACCAATCTTGATATTCACGCACAATGTCTCGATCAGCAGAACTCCACCCACGAATAGGTTTTCCTCGCCTTTTGAAACCACCTTTTCCAATTTGTGCAGGAGATTGACCTAAGAAAGCAGAATTAGTATTGTTATGTAAAACATCCCAATCATCTAAACCGATCCCATAAGGAATATCCGATAGAAAGAGATGAATGGAATCAGGTTCGAGTTCCGGCAATAAATCTCTGCAATCGCCCAAATAAATTTGATTGATAAACTTTTCCATCTTTTACACCTCCAACGAAATTTGCATTGCCCGTTTAATCGTGTTTATCCTTGCCTCGATTTTCTCCGCCTTTACGAGCCGTGCGACAGCTTCTTCTTGTGATAATTGTTGATAGGCTTCGATGCGAGATTGCCAATAGTTAATCCCTTCTTCTCCAATTTTTCTGGTTTCTTCAATGGCCTGTAATTTGAATTTCGATAAAGCCTCGATATCCATTTCAATAATTTGACAGACGGTATCATCAATTGTGTCCCATTCGGTTTTGCTTGGTGCTAGTTTCTCCCCAATCCTCCATAAAGCACTGAGGTCTTGCCCGTCAAAATATATCAATAAAAAGCGAAAATGAACATAAGAAAGCAGCGTAACGTTTCGTTCAATAGCTTGCTGATAAATCTGGCTTTGACGGTTTGGATATTGAAAAAGAGGAGATACTAAAAGCGCATAAGTGTTGCTCTTCCGCCAATCATCCAATGCCTGTATTTTGAAGTCTTTTTGGTTCTTCGCCGTCCGACTCAAGCGAAATGCCTTTGCATCACCCACAATCGTATATGCATCTGTTCTTCCAAATACATCTGCGGAATCCCCTCTTGCTCGTAAAACCTCGGCCGGAATGTTCAATGCTGTCCAACTTTTAGCCAACAAAATATCACAGTATTTTGCCCACAATTTTTCTTCGGAAGAGTCGTGATCGAACCTTTCAGGAATGATGCCACATTTCAGGAGACTTGCCCCCAAAGTCTCTTTATCCATTTTTGCTAAAGCCTGCTCTAAAAGATCAAAAGCATTTCCCTGTTTCGTAATTTCTAAAATTAACTCAATGACGTTCTGCCGAACTGAATTTGTCATATCAAATCTCCTCAATCTGCCAATCCAACCGCGGCCGCACCATGCCCAACCGCTGCTCTGGCCAGTGCATCCCAGGCGCGCCGGTGGGGTCAACGTTGAAGGCCAGGGCGCGCTCGTCGTGGAAGTAACGTTTCACGCGGAAACTGCTGGCGTTCACCCCAATCGCGTACCGGCCCTCGTTCAGGGTGTCAGCCGGGATTGTGCATCGGCTGACGTACCGCCCTGCCGCGCGTTCGCCATACTGCTCGAACAGGTTGGGATCATCCGTATCGAAGGTAGTGAAAATCAACTCGCCGCGCATCGTCATCAGATAGATTCCCACCCGCAGACCGGCGACCGGGCGCGTCAGCGTGTACTCGATCTCAATCGTGGTCGGCTCCGTCGAGCGCACGGTGTCCACCACCTTTCCCGCAGGGTTTCGGACTCTCAGCACGCACGGAGTGAATGGTTCGGCATCCGCCAGGATTTCGTCTGCCTCCCAATGCCGCTCACCGCTCTGTGAGAAGCCCGTCGACAGGTAGTGATCCACCACCTCGGTGCTGGGGCCGCGCCGGACAAGTTGCCCCTTCTCGAGCAGGATCGACTCCTGCGTGAGCTGCAAAATCGCGCTCATGTTGTGGCTGACGAACAACACTGTCC
>DATDOR010000021.1:0-5589 GCA_035293165.1 Anaerolineales bacterium
CAGGCTTTCCCGCCCTCCCCTCCCCTCCCAGACCCAGAATCCTCGCCACGCTTCTCTTATTCGGCATGACCCTCGCCATCGGCGCCTGGCTGGCTACCCTTGCTATCCCCCGCCCTGCCGTCGGCCTCATCCGCCTCGAAACCGACATCTGGAGCCTGAGCGCGTGGCTCGTCAAACAAGAGATCATCGAAGCCCGCAACAACCCGCAGATCAAAGCCATCGTCCTCATCATTGACAGCCCTGGTGGTGAGGTGGCCCCCACGCAAGATATATTCCTGGAAGTCCTCTCTCTGCGTGAAGAGATGCCCGTTGTCGGCAGCATCAATGGCCTCGCCGCCTCTGGCGGCTATTACCTTGCCCTCGCCACCGATCCCCTCTACGCCAAACCCTCCTCCACCGTCGGTAACATCGGCGTCTGGGGCTTTGTCCCCAGTCAAATCGGCGTCAACGAACAGGTCCTCGCCTCCGGCCCCTTCAAACTCACCGCCAGCAACCCCGAAACCTTCCTCCGTGAAATCGAAGGCATCAAACAGGAATTCATCCTCACCACCCAGGCCCAACGCGGCGACCGCCTCACGATCACCCCCACCGAAATCAGCCAGGGCCTTGCCTACCCCGGCCGCGTCGCCCTGCAATATGGCCTCATTGACGCCCTCGCCAGCCAGGCCGACGCCGAAGCCGAAGCTGCACGCCTCGCCGGCGTCGTCAACTACGAAGTCATTGATTTGGAAGAGATCGTTGTTGACCGGTTACTGGCCGAGGCGAATAGCGGTAGCGCGCAGGGTGCTCCTCCTGTCCTGATCCCGTCCGCGAACGGGGGAAATACCCTCTCAGACGAAGGCCAACCCACCCCCGCCGGGGCCGGGACGGATCCCCTTTGGTTTTTCCAACCCTGGCTGGGCGCGGCCGACCCCCTCACCGGACGGCGTACCCTCCCCCCTGGCATTTACCTGCTCTACGATGTGAGTGTCAGCGACATCGGCGGAGGCGAAAAATGAAAACCACCACCAAACTCCTCCTCGCCGCACTCCTTCTCCTCCTCCCCTTTGCCGCGCGGGGACTGTGGTTTTACCGCGGCGTTTACCGCCCCCCTGCCCTCCCCGACCTCGAAGCCCTTCAAATCTCCCTCCCCCAGGCCGAATATGAACCCGTCGCCGATACCCCCACCCAGGGAAATGGGCGCGTCGCCATTGACCTGACTCACAGCAACAACCTCCAAATTGACGACCTCACCCCCCTGCGGGATCGCCTGACCGCGCGCGGCCTCGAAGTGATTCCCCTCACCGACGTCGCCCTGTTCGCCAGCACCCTGCGCGGCGCCACCGCCCTGCTCGAGATCGCCCCCGTCTACCCCTTTGACAGCAGTGAGCGTTCTGCCGTCCAGTCGTTTGTCGAAGACGGCGGCAAACTGCTCATCATCGGCGACCCCACCCGTCCCGTTCCCCCACCTCCCGACGCGCTGATCGATCTCACCGCCATTTTCTTCCCCGAAAGCGCCGTCCCAATCCTCAACAACCTGTCCTCTCTGTTTGGGATCACCTACACCGATGACTACCTCTACAACCTGGAAACAAACGAAGGCAACTATCGCAACGTGCGTTTTACCGAATTCGATCCGGATTCGCCGCTGACCGGGGGGATCGATTCCCTGGTGTTGTTTGCGACCTACTCCATCCGGGGCGGCGTTCCCCTGATTACCGGCGATGACCAGACATTTTCCAATAAGCGCACCGGCGAAACCGGCCTGGCCCCTGCTGTGTTTGCTGCGGATGGCAATGTCCTTGCCCTGGGCGACCTGACGATGCTGACCGCGCCCTATCACACGGTGGCAGGGAACGACCGGTTCCTCTCCAATCTGGCCGGCTGGCTGGGGGAGGACGGGCGGGATTGGGACCTGGCCGACTTCCCCTACCTGTTTGACGATACGGTTGAATTTGCCCAGCTCAAACAGGGCGACTTCGACCCGCGTCTGCTTGTCTTTGGCAGTACTTTGCAGAGCAATCTCGATCAAGCCGGGTTGGCCCTCACCGCGAGCAACGTGCTGTCCCCCACACAAGACACCGTCTTCGCAGGAACCTACCTGGAACACGAAGCCCTCTCCGGCATCCTCCATTCCGCAGGCGTCACCGTTACCCTGACGTTTTCCAACACCGGCGAGAGCGACACCCCTACCCTCGACACCCTCGAAGAAGGCAAACTGGACATTGGCGGCCTGGGCACGCTGGATGTGCATGGAACCACTCTTTATGTAGAACATCCGGTAGCGGAGGATGAGGTTGCTGTCGTCGTGTTGGTCTATGACGAATCCGGACTGGTAACGGCCCTCGATAACTTAATCAATGGTTTTCCTTCCGGCTGCCTGGTGTTGGATGCCTTGATTGTTTGTTCTACTGGTGAGGTGAATGAACCTTCCTCCGGTGGTTCGGGCGGCTCGGAAGATGACCTGGGCGCTCCGCCCCCTGGCGAAGGCGGGAATGTCCCTCCGGCGGATGCACCCCGCATTTTCATCCTGGCGATGGACACCGGCCCCGATGGCGTGCTCACCAGTGTTTACGATTTACAGTCCTATCTCGGCGCGTCCTACAACGTGACGGTCTGGAGTCTGGCGCTGGATGGCCCTCCGGCTGCCGAGAATGTGACGGGTTACGACCTGGTCATCGTCGATTCGGGCGATTACAGCTTTGATTTTGAAACCTTCGACGCCCTCAATACCCTGGATGGGATGGACAGCACCCCAACCTGGTTTGTCGGGGCGCAGCCGTTATTTGCCCTTGAAACGGAGCCGCTGGTGGACGTGGAAGCAGCCGATTTCTCCCACCCGATCCTGGCGGGGTTGGAAAACGCGTCTTTCGCGCTCGGCGATTCCCTCAGCGGTGTCCCCGAGCAGCTTTTCCGCCCTGAAGATTTAGACTTTTCAAGCGGGAATGGCGCGGTGATCCTGGCGCGCGGGCCGGGAAACGCGACGCCGGGAGGGCCTGTCCTGTTTGCCGCGGACGATGGCACGGCCCCCCGGGCCGTGATCGCCGCGCTGCCGTGGTACCGGCTGCCGCTGGATGTGCAGGAAACCCTGGCGTTGAATGTGGTGAATTGGCTGTTGGGGGGAGGTTGATGCCCGCTTTGCCGCAAAATTCGGAAGTCTCAACAACCAGGAACGGCGTTGCTTTTGTAACCCCATTACTTGGGTAAATCATCAAAGCAACGCCGTTCCTAAAACAGGAGCAACCCCATGGACGCAGGAACCCTCGCCCTCACCGTACAACACCTCATGCCGTACATCCAACAATACGGCCCGCTGTTTGCCACCAAAGCGGTGGAAGCCCTCGGCTCAAAAGTCCCCGAGGCGGTGGGCAAACTCTGGCAGGCGGTCAAAAACCGGTTCGATGCCGAAGGCGCGGCCAAATCCGCCCTTGAAAAACTGATCGCCGACCCGCAAAACGACAAACTCAAAACCGTCGTCGAGTTTCACCTGGAAGAATACCTGAAGAACGACGCCGCCTTTGCAGAGAAAATCCAGCCATTGCTCAAAGACGCCCAGGCCGCCGCGCCGGTCACATACCAGGCGGTTGCGACGGGCGGGAGTGCGGTGGCGCAAGGGCCGGGCGCGAAGGCGGTGGGGAAGGGTGGGGTCCTGATCGAGGGCGGGGTGAAGGGTGATGTGAATGTTGGCCGTGAAAAGAAGGAAAAATGAGCGATTTAGAACAACTTCTCGCCGAACTTGAAAAACTAAAAGCAGAAAACGCCCTTCTCCGCGCCCAACAACAAGCGGAGGCTCACGACGGGAGTGCGGTTGCCCAAAATCAGAGCAAGGCCGTGGCGACCGGGGGCATGCTCATCGAAGGAAATGTTTACCTCGGCCCCAAAACCGATGATCCCAATGAAGCTCTCCGTATTTACCGCCAGGTCTTGCTCCAAAACACCGCGCACCTGACCCTGCGCGGGTTGGATAAAGGCGCGGCAGACCCCACACAAGGGCAAAAACCGGTCGGGCTGGTCAATGTGTATATTGATTTGAACACGACGGTGCAGGAACCCATGCCATCCGGTCAGCCCAGCCGGAAAACGGCCAAATCGAATCCCACCGATGCGTTTCAAAGCGAAAAATCCCAACCGCTGACCGCCTTGAAAGCCACCATTTCCAACCGCCGGATGGTCTTACTCGGCGATCCGGGCAGTGGCAAATCCACCTTTGTGCGCTATCTCACCCACTGTCTGGCCGCCCACCCCCTCGAACCGGAAGCCGGGTGGCTGGAGCATTTGCAGAATTGGCCGCCAAACGAAACGACGATCCTCCCCATCCCGGTCATTCTGCGGGATTTCGCCCAACATCACAAATCTCCCCTGCCTGAACGGGCAGAAGTCAACCATTTGTGGAATTTCCTGGCAGCCAGGCTCACCGCACAAAACCTGGATTTCGCCCGGCAACCCCTCCGGCAAGTCCTGGAAAATGGGCAAGCGCTCGTGTTGTTGGATGGCCTGGATGAAATCCCCACGCCGCCTCAGCGCCGCTTTGTGCGGGATGCCGTGCGCGCGTTCATCCAACGCTACCCGCACAACCGTTACCTGATCACCTGCCGGGTGCTGTCCTACCAACCGCCAGAGACCCCCGATCAACCCGACATACGCCTCACGGAACTCCCCGATTTCAAACTTGCGCCCTTTGACGAAGAAAAAATCGGCCATTTCATCGAAGCCTGGTATCAGGAATTGTCCCGGCTTGGAACCATTTCCAGTGAAGACGCACCGGGCCTGGTCGCCAAACTCACCCGTGCCGTGCGCCGCCCCGAACTCTGGCGGCTGGCCCCCAACCCCATGCTCTTGACCGTCATGGCGGTTGTTCACGCCGACCGGGGCCGTTTGCCGGATGCCCGCGCGCTCCTCTACGAGGAAATCATTGATATTCTGCTTTGGCGGTGGGAAGAAAACAAACAAGGGGGGCAGACCGACCTGCCTCGCCTGCGCCAATTACTCTATGAAGCCGGGCGGAGTGAGGTGGACTTAAAGCGGGTGCTCTGGGAACTGGCTTATGAGGCTCATGCCGGGGCCATTGGAAATGACCAAGCCCTGACGGATATTGGCGAATTGCGCCTGCTCAAAGCCCTGGCCGCCCTCAAAAATGAGGACCACAATTGGGCGATACAAATGGTCGAAGCAATGAAATTGCGCGCCGGCCTCCTGGTGGAACGTACCCCCGAAATTTTCACTTTTCCGCATCGCACCTTTCAGGAATACCTGGCCGGGGCGCACCTGGCGTCCCAGGCTAAATTCGCGGAGACGGGAACCGGGCTGGCCGAACAGGGCGCCTTGTGGTGGGAAGTGATTTTGCTGGCAACTGGCAAACTCGTCTATCTTTCAGGAGATTTGGATAAACCCCTGGCTTTAGTCGGAGAACTCTGCCCGGCCCGTTTGGATGAAACCCGGTCCGAATGGAAAAAAGTCTCGCTGGCTGGCGATGTGCTGGCCGAAATGGGCATCAAACGCGTTCAGGATCGCACCCTCGGGCAAGATTTCCTCCCCCGTGTGCAAGAGCGTATGGTGGACTTACTCGAACGCAATGCGTTGACTGCCCAAGAGCGCGCGTACGCGGGCAAC
>DATDOR010000022.1:0-3252 GCA_035293165.1 Anaerolineales bacterium
CAGGCACAGGCGTACTGGAGAGCCTCACCTCGCTGACCGTTGTAAGGGGAGGTGTGGGAGTAGTAGTGCAGGCAGGCAGAACAAGGATCATTCCCAACGATAGGAACAGGCCCGTAAATCTACGGAAGAATTCGTGAGACATTTCGTTCTCCTTGTGCATCTCAACCGATTCAACCAATCTCGAAAGCGTATTATTTGTATTACAGCACTTATGATCTGCCAAAACAAGATTAGGAACTGCCAAAAACTGCCAATCTTCAGCAAATTTGATCGTATCGATCAAAGGAAAAACGCAGGCCTGCCATGCCAGGGACCTGGAAGACAAAAGTCTGTCATCAGTCCAATAATGCCCGCGTGGCGTCCCCTTAACGGAGGATGAATGCTTTCCTGCCCTTCCTTTTAAGCAACATTGCAAAAATCACGATTATCCTATTGGAATGATGGCGCCTTTCAGGTGCCCACTGACGCCGGTTTCGCTATTGGCTCACCAGGTGCCCCGTGGCGCTTAGGCGCCACAAGCGACCAAATAAGGGCTTCCTGGATCATTGCCGCTAATGTTTATCATATTCAGTAGATCACGAAACGATTATAAGAAACCCGAAAACAGGGGTGCGGGCCTTCACGCCGCCCGCACCCCTGTTTTCGGGAAATCCCTCAATTTTCTTGAGGTACTGATATTCATTATATTCAAACCATTAAGATCAGGGTCACAGACTGGTCGCAAAAATGGTCTCAATTTGTCGTTATACTGCGCAATCAACCTGCCTGCCGCAACCGGAGACCTACCCAGATGTACCAGATCGGCGCCAGGACGACTCCACCCAGCCCCGCGACGATCGAGAGAAGTATGGCGATGTCGAACACAAAGCTGACCACGATCAACCAGTACAAAACGGCGATGGCAATGCCCAAATAGGCCAGGGAGCTGGGCCACCTGCCGCCTCGGAGAGCCAGCAGGCTGACGACCAGCACCCACGCGCCGACCCCACCGAAGCCGAGCCAGCCCTGTGGGTCGAGCCCCTGGTCCGTCGCGTCGATCGCCGCACGGGTGGATGCATCACCGGCTACGAAGACCGCCGCTCTGTAAGCCTGAAAGGCCGAGACGCGGAAGAAATCTATCGCCAGTACGGCGAAACCAAGGAAGGCCAGATTGCTCGTCCAGCGTACCCAGCCTTCGTGCAGAGACCTCACAGCCTCTGAAATGGCCGGCACTGCGCCTAACGCGAGGACTGAGCCTAGAGCGAAGACCAGGTAATAGATCCTGATCAGGGTCGGGTTTGCTGCCACGGATGCGTAGAACGCAGCCGGATCAGCTGCAGACTTTTGATCGGCAGGCAGCAGAAGGTACAAAGCGCCAACCAGGACATACGAGACGCCCAGGAGAATCGAGCAAATTCCTCCGAGATTGGTAAGAGCATTGTTTTTCATTTTTTGTCTCCTTGTAGTCCGACGATTCATGTTGCCAGTCGAAGCTCGTTCTGCCCTACCCCTACAATGACTACATAACCATTGAAGACGAATTACAAGCGGATATATTCCCCTCTCCCGTTCATCTGGAGCGAGGTCGACACTTGCATGAGTGTGCCAACGGCCCAACACCGCCTTGTGGCCGCAAGGATCGACTGATAAGTCCGAGGCAAGCCGAACCACCTGACAGACTCTGCCAGATGGTTCGGCGGTTGTTAATTCTTCAAGGAGTCAATCCCCCTGGTGAATCACCGTTGCCAGAGGAGATTAAACCTCGCTGGTTCTCACCACAAACTGACTCTGAAGAACTGCGCGCCTATCTCACTCCGTTCACTTCTAGTTACAGCCAACAACCCACGTACCGCTGCGGGTCTGGGTGAGGAAGGCATCCTGTGTCGACCCAGGCGTGAAGTTTTCGGACCCGTCCGATATGACTCCCGACGCCTCGGCGCTGCGGAAAGAGCCGCGGGAGCTGGTCATGAACTTGCATTTCGGAGTCTGGGACTTGAAACTGAACGATTCACGGACAAGTTGGCCTATTCCGGTCCAGTTCATATCGATGTCGGCGATAAATGTGAATTCACCCCCGGGTGTGAATGCGAACATTTCCATGCTGGTGGTCAGGCTAGCTGAGTTTAAACCTCGGTCGATGGAGAATTCAGATGCGTCCAGTGCCTTGGAGCCAAACGCGAAAAACACCGATTCCCCTGTACAGAAGTTGAAACGGTCGATGAAGGCATCGGCGAAGCGACCTTGGCCCGGGGAGCCAGGCGGGTTTTGGAATTTGCCTTCGTTGGCAAACAGGCCAACGAAGGTGCCTACGCATTCATCCTGTTGCGTGAAAAAGAACGCTTGAGCGCTCCTGCCGGAGAACTTGGAGATGTCGCCGGCCGAGGCAGCTGTATGCTGGCTGAATACGGCCAGCATCAGGGCAAGGACAACCAACAGTTTGAACGGGGATTTCATGGTTAGACTCCTTTTGTGTTTCTATCAAGACATCATTTTTCTCGGTTTCATCTGCTGAACTCACCGAGCAGCGTTGCGATCAGACAGTCATTGCACCTCCTCCCAGATCTGGACAGATTCAAGGAACGAAAAGCAAAACCGCCTCACCATTCAGTCTTGAACGAGGCAATACTTCCCATGCTGCAATGGAAATGGCAGGTAATTTTTTTATACCCTGCCCTGATCACAAACCGGTCTCAAAATCTGTCTCAGTTGGTCGCAAATTCGCCCATCTGGTCTCAACTACCCAGTTTTCGCCCAAATAAGCGGCAGTATGCTCAATAAATGAGTGGAATGACACAAAAAAGAGACACACTGCGTCGCGAATCCGTTTTCCAGCATACAAAACTGGAAAAAGCGGAAATCCAACCGCTCATTTTTTGGAATTAATCCAGATTTCATTATCTGGTGATCAAGAGTTAAGATCATTGAAGGCTTTGCAAGCACAAAAAACGGAATTTTGGAGTATTTATCACCGAAATCAGCTTGTTTTGCTCCAAAAACGAAGCAACGTGCCACTATTTCGGGCGAAATTTAGGTACCTATCAACCATAAAGCAAAGTACAATTCAATCAACGAAAACATGACACACCCCAGATTTAATCTGGGGTGTGTCATGTTTATAAATCCATGGCTCTACATTGACATTGCTTCGTATACTCGTACGCTTGTAATCAGTAGCTTCATTACTACCCCGGTACGCGTGATACTGCGCCACCCAATCCTGATGACCACGAAATGGATTTTGATTTGGAGGTCGTCAAGATATTTGGGATACAT
>DATDOR010000023.1:0-5522 GCA_035293165.1 Anaerolineales bacterium
ATTTCGGCTGCCTCCAACACTTCTTGGGAGATGGCTTGCAGGCCTGAGACGACAATCACCATCACAATCGAAGTCGCCCGCCAGACCTCCGCCAGCCAGATGGCAACGATGATCCATTGCCGGGTGTCCGCAGACAGATAGGTAATCGGGGCGTCAATCAATCCCAGCCCTTGAAGGATGGTGTTCAGATACCCGTTTTGGGTAAAGATCGAAAACCAGAGAATCCCAACCGCCAGGTCAGAAACACCCAACGGGATAGCAAAAATGTACAGTAAGAGTGAGTTGCCTTTTAGCCGCGCCTGGATGACCAATGCCATGATGATCGCCAGCACAAACTGGACTGGGATAATCAGCACCATTAGCAGCACCGTCGTCCGCAGCGCAGGCATGAAGAAGCGGTCATCCAACATGCGCTGGATGAATTTGGTCGTCAATTCACCTGTGTTCCCACGGTCAATTCGCCCGGAGATTTCATCGCTAAAGGCTTGTACATACCGGGAGGGCGCCCATCCTTCAACGGTCGTCCCTTCTGAGTTCTGCCCACGAATCTGGTACCATACTTCGAGCGTGGCCTGTTCGAGGATCTGAACTTCCACACGTTGTTCGAGTTTCCCCACCACTTCACTTTTTACATTGGCTTCGGCATATACACTGGTCAACGGATCGGCGGAGGCGCCGAGAATCGGGCGAACCGTCCCTGCGAGGGGCGTACCGTCTTCAGCTTCCTCCCTTACCCGGATTCGGGTTTCAGGTGACCACCCTTCGACGGGGTTTCCGTCCACCTCGGTACTGCTGATCTTGAACCAGATTTCCGTCAATAAATTTTCCTGGCCCAGTTCTTCCGGTGGGGCGAAATTGCCTTGCTGTCCGAGAATCTCGATTTGTGTTCCCTGGGGCAATGTGCCCGCAATCGAACTTCCCAGACTGGCTTCATTGTAGAGCGAGAGGAGCGCCTCGTCATCCCATACGGCCAGGAACAGTCCGCTCGCCATAGGCCATGCGAAGAATAAAAGCAGATAAACGGCCGAGGGCAGGATAAGCAGGTACGGCGCCCAATTTCGTTGCTTTCTTTTCGGAGTTTTTGGGGTCGTTGTCATGTTAGACCCTTTCGTTATTATTGAAAAACGTAACTGCTCAGGCTAAGACAGAGGTCTCTCCCACTTCCATTCTGGGCTGAGTAGTTACTAAAAAATGTTGTGTGTGACCCGCTCACGGGTCACACACAACGCCATATAGGTTTATTCATTCACCTGGCATGGCCCATCGCTGACGGGATCGGGTGCCCAGCAGGGCGCGCCGGTCTCGTCCATCAGGGTTTGCAGGTTGGCGGCTTCTTCGGCCAGGACGGTGGCAATATCTTCGCCATCGAGGACGATGCGGTCGAACGCGTTGCGGAAGATCTGGTTGATCTCCCCGCCGCGCTCGCCGAGGCCAACCGGAAGCAAAGCGGGCAGCGCGTCTGAGGCGCTCGATTGTGCGGTCACCGCGCCTGCTTCAATCGCCACTCCCGCAGGCAGGCTGGTGAAATCCACTCCACCGACAACCGGGAAAAAGCCCAACTGATTCAACACCTGTTCCTGCACTTCAGGCCGGGTCAGGTATTCGATCACAGCCGCGCCCGCGTCGGGGTTCGCCGCGTCCGCCGGGATGCCCAGGCCAACGACGACGGGCATGAAACCGCGTCCCAATGGGCCAGCTGGAGCCGGGAAGGCCACAAATCCTTCGGGATCGGCGTTGAAAGCTTCGATCAACCGGGCGGTGTGGTCGAACGCCACCCAGACCTCACCAGAGAGCAGGGGTTCTTGCATGAACTCGTAGCTGATGGATTGTGGGTGAACAGTCGGCCAGAGAGTGTCACGAACCCAGGCCATCATGTCGGCGGCTTCGGAACTCTTGAAGTTCGTCACCATGCCACCCGTGAAGGACGGCCACAGGTAGCCTTCGAGGAAGCGTTGGAACAACCCGGCGTGAGGCAGGCCACACTTCGGACCGCCCGTTCCGTCCATCAGGTTCTGGCACCACTGTCCGAGCTGTTCCCACGTCAGGGCGTTGATGTCCGCCCCGTCGGGAAGGTACTCCAACGCCTGGGTGTTGGCAGCCATGATGTACGTCGCTTGCATCCAGGGCACGTAGTACAGAAAATCATCCGTGCCAAGCAAACCGGTTTCGAGGAAGGCAGAGGCAAAATCGCGATCGCTGGACAGGTCGTCCACAAGGTCAATCAGGTTTGCCATGGCATCTTCGCGGGCCAGCGGGGGGTATGTGCCATGCAGTGCGCCGACCACGTCCACCGTTCCCTGACCGGATTGTGCGCCTGCCAGTACCAGGTCAATCAACGGGCCTTCCTCCGAAGCGGTGAAGTCATAACCGCCTCCGGCCAAAATGGCGCGGAACTTCTCCTGCTCTTCAACGGGAGAGAACTGGGTGGAGAAGAAGACGGCATCAGTCATTGTGGTGGGGGGAACTTCACCCATCGCGTTGACCGGGCAAGGCCCGTCGCTGGGAGCATCTGGCGCCCAGCAGGGCGCGCCGGTTTCGCTCATCAACGCGGCCATATTGTCGCCTTCTTCGTCCAACACCGAGGCGATGTCTTCGCCGTCGAGGACGATGCGGTCGAAGGCGTTGCGGAAGATTTGGTTAATTTCGCCGCCGCGTTCCCCGAGGCCGACCGGCAGCAGCGCGGGCAGGGCGTCAGAGGCGTTCGCCTGGGCAGTGACCGCACCCGCTTCAATAGCGACCCCTGCCGGGAGGCCGGAGAAATCCACCCCACCGACAACGGGGAAGAAGCCCAAGTCACTGAGGACCGCTTCCTGCACGTCAGGGCGGGTCAGGTATTCGATCACAGCCGCGCCCGCGTCGGGGTTGGCCGCATCTGCCGGGATGCCCAGGCCAACGATAACGGGCATAAAGCCGCGCCCTGCCGGGCCAGCCGGGGCCGGGAAAGCGACGAAGTTATCAGGTTCGGCGTTGAAGGCTTCGATCAGCCGGGCAGTGTGGTCAAATGCCACCAGCACTTCGCCGGAGAGCAAGGGTTCCTGCATGAACTCGTAGCTGATGGACTGCGGGTGGATGGTGGGCCAGAGTGTGTCGCGTACCCAGGCCATCATTTCCATCGCTTCAGTGCTGCGGAAGTTGCTGACCATGCCGCCGGTAAAGGAGGGCCATAGATAGCCTTCGAGGAAGCGTTGGAACAGTCCGGCGTGAGGCAGGCCGCATTTGGGTTCACCCGTACCGTCGAGGATGTTCTGACACCACTGTCCAAGCTGCTCCCAGGTCAGGTTACTGGTATCCGCTCCGGCGGGGAGGTATTCGAGGGCATCTACATGCGCGGCCATGATATAGGTCGCTTGCATCCAGGGGATGTAATAAAGGAAGTCGTCACTGCCAAGCAAACCGGTCTCGAGGAACGCCTCCGCGAAATCACGGTCGCCGGACAGGTCATCCGCGAGGTCAATCAAGTTCGTCATCGCATCTTCGCGGGCCAGCGGGGGGTAGGTGCCATGCAGCGCGCCGACTACGTCCACCGTACCCTGTCCGGATTGTGCGCCTGCAAGAACGAGGTCAATCAACGGGCCTTCTTCGGAAGCAGTGAAGTCGTACCCGCCCCCGGCCAGGATCGCGCGGAATTTCTCCTGCTCTTCGACCGGAGAGAATTGGGTGGAGAAGAAGACCCCTTCACCCATAGCTTCGGGTTCTTCCATGGCTTCCGTCGGTTCCTCCATGGCTTCGGTAGGTTCCTCCATGGCTTCGGTGGGTTCCGCTGCTGGCGTTTGGGTTGCACCGCCGCAGGCCGCCAGAATCATGGCGAGAATGATCAGGAATGAGAAAATTGTCAATCGTCGGTTCATTTCTTTATCTCCTTGATTTGAAATGGATTAGAAAAATAGAGTGTTTACAGAAATCGAAAGACTTCACAAACAGCACCTCCTTTCTCGCACCCACCTTGCGAGTGGACTCGCTCTGCGAGTGGACTCGCTTTGCGAGTGGACTCGCTCTGCGAGTGGAAAAGATGATTTGCCCGCCCAAAACCGGTTATTGCCTCCCCTCGGTTGTAGACGGTGTTACGAAAGCTGGTAATTGCTCGACTGGCGAACCATTAATTCTGGTTTGAGCGTGATCTGCGTTTCCGCCATCGGCTCATTTCGGATGAGGCGGATCAGCATCTCGCAGACCATCGCGCCGATCTTGTAGATCGGTTGGTTCACTGTCGTGAGGGGCGGATTGGAATGTTCGGCCATTAGAATGTCATCAAACCCCGTGATTGCAATGTCTTTGCCAACCACCAATCCAGTTTCCTGGGCGGCGCGGATTGCGCCAAACGCCATTAAGTCATTACATGCGGCAATCGCCGTTGGGCGATTAAGCTGATTGAGGAGAATTTTCGCTCGCTCGTAGCCTCCACGTTGGGTGAGATCGCCCGTGACGATCAGGGATTCGTCCACGGGGAGTCCTGCGTTCGCCATCCCTTCATGAAATCCGTTCAGGCGGTGCAGGGCAAAGGTCAACTCCTGCGGGGGGGCAAGGCAGGCAATGCGGCGGTGTCCAAACCCGGTCAAATGCTCGACGACGAGGCGCATCCCCAGCGCGCTGTCCTCGTCTACGAACGGGAAGGTCATCTTGTCCGTTGTGCGCCCAAACGCCACAAAGGGGAAGCCGGTCTCAACCAGATACGCGATGCGGGAGTCTTGCTGCCGGGTGCGAAGCAGAATAAATCCATCCACACGTTTACCCCGCACAATCTCGCGGTAGGCCCGCATTTCCTCTTCCCCCGGTGAACGCGTCGAAACCAGCAAGTCGTACCCAAACTCGGCGGCTTTATTCCCAAGTCCGGCCAAAAATTCGCTAAAGAAAGGATCGGAAAAGCGCGGCCCAAACGTCGGGATGATAAATCCCAGGGTATCGGTGCGCTGTTTTTGGAGGCGCTGGGCGAAGGTGTTGGGGGTGTAACCCATTTCCAGCGCGGCTTTGTGGACAAGTTCTTTGGTTTTCGGGCTGACATCATCATAATCATACAGGGCGCGCGAGACTGTTGTAATGGACTTTCCCACTCTTTCGGCGATGTCTTTGAGGGTAACAGTCACGGAGCCACTCCTGATCCTGAAATCCAAAACGTTTTGGATTTCCCAAATTATAATCCAAAACGTTTTGGATTTCAAGTCACGGGTTTGAAATCGCCCGCCAACTCGCCCTGCGCGGGGCCGCCGTGTTGCTGAACGACATCAAAGCCGAACGGGCTAATCCTCTACCCGACTGAGTAGTTACTCAGAACCAATTTCTCAAAATGCGCCATCGTCTGCCGGATACCCTTCGCCAGTGGTGTTTCATACACGCGCGGGACATGCGCTCGAAGTTCCGAACCGTCAAAACTTTCCGGGAAGGGTAAAAGTGTATCCTTCCTCGTAATCTGCGCCCCTGGTTTGACTGCCCGGATCATCTCGATCACCTCATCCACACTCGCCGGACGCGTCCCCAAATTGAAGACATACGCCCCCTCCCGCGCCTGTTCCGCCGCATCAATAAAC